>JANOQB010000342.1:0-2059 GCA_031422215.1 Cytophagales bacterium
GAATTTCATGTAGAGCGCCTGATGCGCGATGCCAAGATCACCCAAATCTATGAAGGCACAACCGAAATCCAGAAGATGGTTATATCACGGGAGTTGTTGAGGTAGGTGATCATGACTAACACTCCAAGAGTTTGGGTGTACGACAGTTTTTTGGGACTAAAGTCCCTTGCCTACCCGGTAGGCATGCCCGTGGCAATTGAACACCTTCAAGAAGTGGGCTTACTGCCCGATCGCTTGGCAGGCGGGTACCCCAAAATATGGATTGCATAACGAGGAGTTTTTCGAAGAGTGAGCGCGCTTAGGTGCCAACAAGGAATTAGGCCGTTAAGATTTTTACAAGTTTCATGAGGTCGGCTTCCTCGTTGTAAACATGGGGTGACACACGGATGGAATCTCCACGAAACGAAACCGAGATGTTATTTTTTTTCAACGTGTTTTTTATGCGATCGATCCATGTGGTCTTTGGAAGTCGTATCCCAAATAAATGATGCCCGCGGAACGGCTCGTCTTCGATCCAAAAACCGGCCCCACGAAGTTTCTCAATGGGCAGTCGGCTTATTTTTGCGCAGTAGTTCTGAATGTTTTCAGGGTTCCATGCATTGATTTGTTTGATCGCCTCCAACAGCATGGGCACCAGAATAAAATTGCTGTGCTCACCCACTTCGTAACGCAAGGCTCCCGGTTGATATTCGTTCTGATAGTTTACAAGCCCCGCAAAATCCTCACTGTTCATCCGGTTGATCCAGTTCTCTTCAATCGGTTTTCCTTCATTGAAGTATTCACCATAATAAGCAAGCCCCAACGAGTAAGGCCCCATCAACCATTTGTATCCGCCACAGATCAAGGCATCCGGTTGAAAAATACTAACATCAAAGGGGAGTGCGCCAACCGATTGTGTTCCATCGATAACCAACAGAGCACCCACATCTTTTGTCCTTTTACGGATGGCTTTCAAATCAAACTTTGTTCCATCGGCCCAATGCACATGCCCCAGCGCAACTGCTTTTGTGTTTTTGTCGATAGCCTCCAGAAGCATTTCGTTCCAACGTTTACCACGGTCAACAAGCCGGGAAGGAGGCTGCACGATTTTTATTTTCATGCCTGTATCCTGCGAAAGGCGATGCCAGGGATAATAGTTGCTGGGAAATTGTTCTGCGGCCACGATAATATTTTCAGTTGAATTTACCTTCAGGTTGTTCACCACGTTGGCAAGGCCATAGGATACAGAAGGGATAACGACTATGCGTGTAGGATCGTTGACATTGATCAATTGTGCAAACTCTTCTCTTAATAGATTTGTATCCGTAAAAAAATCATTTCCAGAAATCAACGAAGGATGTCGCTTGGCCTTGATGGCTTTGATGCCAGCCAGCTCCACACGTTTGAGCAATGGCGACATGTAAGCGCAGTTTAAGTAGGTTGTGCTTCTGGCGATGGAGAATTTAGCGCGTTGATTTTTGATCATGGTTTTAACCGGTTCAATCGTCAACTACTTTATAAATTTCCTTGCGAGCCTTGTACCATCACCAAAATTCACAATCAAAAAATAAATTCCATCGTGCCAAGCACCTACCGGGTATTCTTTTTTGTTTGAGTCCTCCACCAGTTCTATTTGATCGGTGATCATAGTTTGACCCAGGCTGTTAACGATATGAACAGTGGCCGGGCTGTTCGATCCAATCCGCGCAAGCTCAACGGTCAACACGCCATTCGTTACAGGATTGGGATATATCTCAAGCATTGATCCTGCCTTTTTTTCTATCCCGGTAACGGGTCCCTGAATGCTCAAATTGTCAATGGACCAGCCCCAACCATTTTTTAATCCATCGGCAGTGAGCCTGAACCGGATGAGCACATTGTCACCGGCTACAAATTTTCCCGATGCCGTGAGGTTGATCAGTCTTGATTTGTACAAAGAAGAAGTTCCGCTGGTACCATTGTCAAAAGCACTTTGCCAGTTGGCATTGGCCAATGCTGAATAGGGTTCCAAAAATATTTCCCACGTGGCTCCGTTGTTTTTCGAACCTTCGACAACCACCAAATCTTTCACCGCGCTGGC
>JANOQB010000343.1:0-9310 GCA_031422215.1 Cytophagales bacterium
TTGAGAGGAAGAGAGTCTGCATGTCCAAACCAATTTTTTGACGCAGTGTATTAAAATGATTTCCCCGATATACCGCAAGTGAAACGTTCAACTCGGGATAAAACCTGTTTTGTAAAAATCCAAACCCAACTCCGGCATGAATACCGAGAAAATCTTCGGGCATTTGAAATTTTACATCTTGAAAAACGGTTTCGTTATTCTTTATAATAGTGCGGGCAATCATTCTTTTTCTACCCACAAATGGCTGCCGTGCTTCCGGCTTTAGTTTATCTGTCAAAGCCTTTATGTCCAACTTTGCAATAGCCTCCAGATCATTGAAGGAATGTATATATAGGTGGGTTTTGCTTTTGTTGCTTATCCACGTCAACTCCCATCCAGCGGGGAGCAATTCCTGAATTTCGTTGTCCTTTACTTTAAGTGTGATTTTTTGCGCATCCAATCGGATGATCGTAATGTCCTGTTCTTCATTTTCCTTTTCAACAATCGTAACCTGATGTGGGATGGAAACATCGGTAACACTGTTGATAATGTATTCCCGGATCTTTTTTATGTTGTCACTGAACTCAACCATTGCCTCGGTATTGTATTTAATATTTTTCAATTCAAACAAGATGATGGCCTTCTGATCGGGCAATTCTATTCTGATGGAATCGGGAAAATTGTTCACCATCGTCATTGCTTTATCGACAACCGAAGGATGTTGAGCCTGAAGTGAAAAAGTGAAAAATGTAAATGATAAAACAATGAGTCTGTGGATGCTTTTCATAAAATAGTGTTTGAGTTTTTACTGATGATACGCATAAATCTAATTTGAATGTATTTTCTTTGCGAAACTTAGCGTCTTGGTGTCTTTGTGGCTCAATTTTCTCACACCTTCATCTTGCCACGAAGTCACTAAGGCACTAAGAAATCACGAAGTGCCTAACATCAGTTATTAATTGATTCGCGCTACAATACCTTGCCTTCCTTTCTCTGAGTATAAGAAATCAAAACCTTCATCTTTATTGATCCTGATCCGCCTTACTTTTTTGGCGACAATAGCTTGGTTGCTTATTGGTATTTTTCCGATGATCGGTTGAATGGTTTTGGTCGGTTTCGTTTCGGCCAATACGATAGGCTCGATGGTTGTGGATTGCGAAACAGAATCTTTATCGAAGGCAACCAATACTTCTTTATCGGCCAGAGCTAAAGGTTCTTGTTCTTTGACTATCGCATTTGATTTATTACTTACTCGGCCCGGCTGTTTTGCTATGATTGGTTTCGGGCATTCTTCTTCGGGCATCACTTGGGTTTTCTGGAGGGCTATTCTTTCTGTTAACTCAATTTGCTTTTCGAGGAAGGCTATTCTGGAAGAGGTCTCTTTCCAACCACTTTGCAGGTTGATCAAAACAGCATATCCAACGATCACCGCAATAAGGAGGACGGCCGCATAGCGCCAATAAACAAGGCGTGATTGTGGATTTGCCTTGTTGCTTATCTGTTGCCAAACAAATTCCTTTTGCCAGTGAGCAGGCTGCTCCTCTAACCGGTTTATTTTTTCCCTGATTATTTTTTCGCTGTCAGGTTCCATAGTTGAATCCTCCTTTCGTTAATTGCTTTTTTAAAAGTGCTTTTGCTTTGAACAACTGGGTGCGTGAAGTGCTCTCGGAAATTTTTAGCATTCCGGCAATCTCCGGATGACTGTAACCTTCTATGATCGACAAATTGAAAACCGTTCGGTAGCCCGGTGGCATTTCGCTGATCATTCTATAAATATCCTGTCCTTCAAGTTCGCTTACCTCCGCAAGGCTCGGTTCTTCCTCCTGCCCACTGATGGTTTCTGTCAGATGGAAATTATGCCGTCTTCGCAACCACATTAGAGACTCGTTCACCACAATCTGTCGCACCCAAGCCTCCAGCGATCCTTCTCCTCTCCACTCAAACCCATTTAATTTGTTCAACACTTTAGTGAAAGCCAGTATCATTACGTCCTCTGCGTCTTCTTTGGTTCTTATGTACCGATAGCAAATCCGGTACATTCGGTCTGCATAGTGGCGATAAACCAACTCCTGCCCTTTCCTGTCTCCGGCCTTGACTATTTTCAATAAGTTAGCTTCTTCCAAAATGCAGGTGCGGGTTTGATGGTAAAATGCAAAAGAGATGGCGAACGTTGCCTGAGGCTGAAAAAAAATACAAGATTTTGTTTGCCCATCATTCTATTATTTAACTTGATGAAAATTCTTGACCAATAGTTTACCCTAACTCCAATCAAATGAATCCAACAAACATCTTCAATCTTACAGGAAAAGTAGCTTTAGTAACGGGGGCATCAAAAGGGATCGGTGAAGCCATTGCGGAAATGTATGGTGCAGCCGGTGCACGTGTGGTGGTATCGAGCCGCAAACTCGAGGCCGTGAACGAGGTGGCGAAATCCATCATCACCAAAGGTGGCGAGGCAAAAGCAATCGCCTGTCACATGGGCGATGGTGCCGATATTGCGCGCCTGATGGATGAAACAATTGCTGCCTATGGCACCATCGATATTATTGTGAACAATGCCGCGGCCAATCCCGCATTTGGCCCGGTAGCAGAAACCGATGGAAGTGTATTTGACAAAATCATGAACGTAAATGTGAAAGGCCCTTTTGAGTTGGCCAAGAAAGCCTATCCATTTATGAAGCAAAAAAAGTCTGGGTCGATAATCAATATCAGTTCGATAGGAGGATTAAAGCCCGAGCCCGGTTTGGGCATTTACAGTGTGAGCAAAGCCGCCCTTATCTCGCTCACAAAAGTAATGGCCAAAGAGTGGGGCGATGACAACATTCGCGCGAATGTGATTTGCCCGGGCTTGATCAAAACAAAATTCAGTGAAGCCCTGTGGAGCAACGACAAGATCATGCACACCATGATGAAGATGTTGGCGATAAAACGGGTGGGCACAACAGAAGAAATTGCCGCGCTTGCGTTGTTCTTGGCATCCGATGCTTCGGCCTATTGCACCGGCAGCGTGTTTACGGCTGATGGTGGGTTTACGATTTAGGTGATGGTTGGTGGTTTACTGTTGTGGATCTTTCGATGGTTATTGTCCATTTCAAAATGAAAAGGGTTTGTTAACTTTGGTTCGATAAAACAATTTTTATGGCCGTTTCAATCAAAAGGAAAAGACCAGACCAAGCAAATGTTCCCGTACCAAAACCTTTTTCAAAGAGAGAATTTTGGGACACATTCGGAACAGGGAAAAAAGCCTAATGATCGCGGAAAGCATACGTGAAAAAGCGTGGTGCAAAAATCAATGGTAATACTTGACACTTTCGAATTCTCAATCCGCTCGAAACTTTTCTGTCTCACTCTTTATCGACCGCAGCGAATCCTCGCAAAATGTGATCAGTTCGTTTGCCTGCTTTACTTTCTGCGAAAGCGTGTCCAATTGAATTTCATCGTTTTCAATTTCTTCAACAAGTGCTGTCAGGTCGCTAAAGGCTTTGTCAAAAGTCAAATTGGTTTTCATTTTTTGATTTTTTGTTTACCGTGCTGTGAATGATTTTGTCTTTTAAGATCGTCTGCATCTCCGAGTTTGGTTTTATATTTTCCGGATCTGTAACAATCTTGTTGTTGTAGGTTACGATAGCAAAGCCCTTCTTCAAAATGGTGGTGGGGTGCAAATTTTTCACCCGCTGCCTGAAGTTGGCAAGTTCTTTTTCTGCATCATCAAGCAGTTCATCAACCCGCTGAAAAAACCTTTCCTTCAGCATGTCTATATCGCGTTGCACTCCTTCATTCGTTTCGAGAATAAATTTGGCAACTTCGGTAGGTGTCTTATGCTGCCTTGCCATCAGGTCAACCAGGCTCGTGTTCCTATCGTGCCCAATGCCCGTTAAGATTGGGATAGGAAACAAGGCAACTGCTTTGGCCAGTTCGTATTCGTTGAAAGATTTGAAGTCGATGTCCGATCCCCCTCCCCGCACAAGCACCACGGCATCAAGTTTTTCTTTGCTCATGGCAATGTGTTCAAGCTGTTGCAAAATAAGTTGACTGGCACGGTCGCCCTGAATGGTGGTGAGAAACGGCCTCACCAAAAAAGAAAAACCATATTTATTATTCTCAATTACTTTATTGAAATCCCGCTGCCCGTCCGACTCAGGAGCGGTGATCAGCGCGATGGTCTTGAACATCGTTGGCAATTCTGCCCGGTTGTTATTGGTAGAGTACGATCCGTTGCTCAATAATTTTATAGACGGGTTCTCGTTCACCAGCCGCTCCAGTGTTTTTTTTCTGTCGAGCTCCAACTGACCAATGGCGTAGGCAAAATCTATTTCCAACACTTCCAGGTCCAAGCCAAAGCGTTTGTGAAACCGCACGCGCACCTGGCAGGTTATCTCAAGGCCACTGGCAAATTTCTGTTGCGTTTCGCGCTCAAAGTTTTCAATGCTGCTATACGAGTTTGCCCAAAACACACCTTTTATCTCAGTGGTTATGGTGTTGCCATCTTTTTCTATGAATTTAAGAAAGCACCAGTTTTTTTCTGGCTGCTTCTTTACATCGGCAATCTCCGCTTTTATCCAAAAAGTTTTTCCGGCAAACCGGCTCCGGATGGTTGCATCAATGTCGTTGACAAGTTCAGAAAGTTTTTGCGGCTGTGGCATTTTCATAAACCTAATTCTTGTTTTTCCTAAAACCAAAAAAACCCACCCCATAACATCCGCCTGCATATCTTTCTTTTTACTAATTTCGCTTTGGTGAAAAAAATTTTAGGTATCGTGTTATTAAGCATACTGCTCCTGCAGGTAGCTGGCAGCTATGTCTATTTTGTTGTGCGGCTATCGGGCATCCGGCAGGAAATGCGTGAACAGATCAAACATAAACCTGTTGAACAACTTACCGTGCTCACCCTTACCCCCGAAGAATTTCAACGCGCCAAGGTTGACGACCATGAGGTGAAGGTGAACGGAAAAATGTACGACATCGCCCGCATCGTTGTAAGTGAAAATAGCGTGTTAGTGTATGCACTTCATGACGAGGCCGAAGACAACCTGTTGACTTTGTTAGATGAAATTGTTAAACGTTCATCCAACGACAAAAAGCCGGTGCCTTCTCAACTGCTCCAGTTGATCACCCTTCAGTTTGTAATTATTGAAAATAAAATCCCTGCAATGACCGGAGTGTGTATAGTGCATACAACTCCATACCTCGCTTCTCTTCTATCCATCAGTTCAGGCATTGAAAGCCCACCGCCACGAGGATAATTTCCTTTTGACAATCCGTTGAATTTTTGAGGCAACTCCCCGTTTTGATTTGAATTCGAATGAAAATTGGGTTGAGCTTGATGAAAATCTACTTATGATAAATTTTTCTGCTTAGCCCGCTATCGGAAAAGCAAAATATTATTCCATCCTACGTTGTGTTTATTCAAAAACTGATTAAAAATGAATTTTTTATACACCACACTGTTCATTCTCATTGGCATTCCGCTGCTTGGCCAACGCACGGAAAAAATTGAGAACAAAGATTCTACGAAAGTATCTTACCTCGATGAGGTGATTATTGCTGCCAATAAAATCCCGGAGCTTCGCAGAACGGTAGCGCAACAAATCAAAGTTATTGCACCGGCATTCATCCGTAATATCAATGCGCAAAGCACGGCCGATCTAATTTCAAATTCTGGTGTAGTGGCCGTGCAGAAAAGTCAACAGGGCGGAGGCAGTCCCATCCTTCGTGGCTTCGAGGCGAGTCGTGTTTTGCTGGTGATAGACGGAGTGCGCATGAACAATGCCATTTATCGGGCAGGCCATTTGCAAAACATCATAACACTGGATAACAACGTACTGGAACGGGCAGAGATTTTATTCGGGCCATCTTCTACCGTATATGGAAGTGATGCGTTGGGAGGCGTCATTCACTTTTACACCCGCAATCCGGAATTATCAAAAGCGGACGAAGGTCTAAAGTTTGGCGGAAATACTTTTGTTAGGTACGGATCGGTCAATAATGAAAAGGTGGGTCATATTGATTTTACTTTGGCGGGAAAAAAATCAGGGGCTCTTACCTCAGTTACTTTTAGTGATTTGGGCGACTTGCGCATAGGGGAAAAAACCAACCCGGCATTGGGTGAACAGTTTGGTGTGCGCCCGCAGTATGCCGAACGCTCTGCGGACAACACCCGCGATGTGCTCGTACAAAACAGCGATCCGTTTGTGCAGAAATCCAGTGGCTACCGGCAGTGGGATTTGCTTCAAAAATTTATATATCAACAGGGCAAGCGCATTAGCCACATACTCAACTTTCAATATTCAAATTCGGTCAACGTTCCTCGCTACGACCGACTGACCGAAATACAGGGCAATGGCTTGCGCTTTTCGGAATGGTATTATGGACCTCAAAAGCGATTGCTTGGTTCGTATCAGATAAAAGTAAACGAGCTTGGATGGATTGCTGATGGCCTAACGGCTACCGCGAGCTACCAGGATATAGAGGAGAGTAGGTACGATCGCAGGTTTAACAACAACAATCGCAACGAGCGAGTGGAAAATGTAAATGTGTTCGGATTAACCGTTGACTTTCAAAAGAAAACAGGCAATCACAGTTTCCGCTATGGAATAGATGGCCAATTCAATACCGTGAAATCAACTGCGCATCGATTTCACATAGTTACCGGTGAAGTTACACCTCAAAGTACACGCTACCCCGATGGCGCTAATTCGATGAACCAGATGTCGGTATATGCAACTCATACTCATCAACTCAATGATAAGTGGACATTGAATGATGGGATACGGGTAGGCGGAAGTTGGCTCCATTCTGCTTTCCTTGATAAAAGTTTCTTTCCATTTCCATTTGATGAAATGAACCAGAATTATGTGGTGAGCAGTGCCAACGTGGGCATTATCTACACGCCTTCATCGTGGAAGTTTTCATTCATGGGCAGTTCCGGCTATCGTGCACCCAACATTGATGACATTACGAAAGTATTTGATTCATCGCCCGGAAATGTGGTGGTGCCCAACCCCGGCCTCACCTCAGAAAAAACCATAAATGGTGATTTGAACATGACCAAGTTCTTTGGATCGCACGTGAGGGCCGAAGTGGTGATGTTCGGCACAAATTTCTATGATGCTATTGTTGTGGTCCCCGCTACGTTCAATGGCCAGTCCGTCATTGACTACAGCGGAACACCAAGCAACGTACTGTCGCCACAAAACAAAAGCAAGGCATATTTGTATGGATATAGCCTAAGCTTTGCTGCCGACCTAACCGATCAAATAACCATTACCGCCTCTCACAATTATACCCGTGGCCGCGTTAAAAATATCGGGGCTGCCGAGACGCCACTCGATCACATTGCGCCTGCATTTGGCAGGGTGGGCATTCAATACAGTACAAAAAAATTCCGGTCCGAATTATTTACTAATTTCTCAGGGTGGAAACATTTGAAGGACTACAGCAACAGTGGGGAGGACAATTTGCAATATGCCACTGCCAAAGGCATGCCCTCCTGGTACACGATCAACATCCGAGCCTCATACGATCTTAACACTATGTTTACTGTGCAGGCTGGCATTGATAATCTTCTCGATCTTCAATACAGAACTTTTGCATCCGGGATCAATTCACCGGGCCGAAATATTTTTGGAACAGTACGCGTTAAATTTTAAACACAACAGAGTCTTACTGCTGAGACGGTGGCAAAGGCCGACACGTAAAAACATCTATCATGATCTTAAAAAATTTAGTTCACCGCCTTCGTCAATTTCGTTCGCTGCACAAATGGATAGGCATCAGCGTTGCTTTGTTCATGCTCATCACCAGTATTACAGGTGTGCTATTGGGTTGGAAAAAAAATGTGGAGTTGTTGCAGCCGGCCACCTTAAAAGGTGCGTCTACCAATGTGGAAACGTGGGCAAGTTTTGAACATGTGGCAAGCGTGGCCTTGCGCGCGATCGATTCCGTGACACATCAGCATAATTCCATTGATCGCTTTGATGTACGGTTCGACAAAGGTATTGTGAAAGTGTTGTTCACCAAAGGCTATTGGGAAGTGCAAGTGGACGCCACTACCGGAAAAGCATTGTCGGTGGCACAGCGCCATGCCGACTGGATTGAACACATACACGATGGCTCAATCGTCAATGACGTGTTCAAACTTTTTTATACAAACTATATGGGATTGGGATTGCTTACCCTGGCAATTAGCGGGTTCTGGTTGTGGTATGGGCCAAGGGTGATAAGGAAGGTTAAGAACAAACATTGATAGGCAGGATGTGATGCAAGTACCTGCTACAAAAAGGAAATCGGATCATCCACCACTCTGAAATTTTCATTGAAGGAAGAGATTTTTTTTATGTCATCTTCGGAGATATGAAAATCAAACACATCAAAATTTTCTTTCAACCGTGTTGGATTGGATGATTTTGGAATGGTGGACACACCCAACTGCAGTGCCCACCGCAGAATAATCTGGGCAGGGGTTTTTTCATAGCGGCTTGCCAATTCCATTAATTTAGGATCGCCAAATCGCTGACCGCGCAACAAGGGTGTGTATGCCTGCAACTGAATATTTTTTCTTCGGCACACATTCAACAAATCTTCCAGGAACAAATACGGGCTGAACTCCACCTGATCAACCGCTGGAGTTACTTCGCCATACGTTTCGAGTTCATTCAAGAACGGGATCAGGTAGTTGGCCACACCAATGGCACGAACGCGTTTATCGGCATACAATTTTTCAAGTGCATGCCATGTGTCCTTTCGCGTTTTCTTGATGGGCCAGTGCACCAGATACAAATCGATGTAATCGCAATTCAGTTTACGGCTGCTTTCATCAAATGCACGAAAGGTTTTATCATACCCCTGATCGCCATCGGCAACTTTGGTAGTGATGAAGATTTCTTTGCGCGGGACCTTGCTGGCGCGAACTGCATTACCAATCTCTGTTTCGTTCTTATACATGGCCGCGGTGTCAATCAACCGGTAACCAATTTCCAATGCGGTGGTCACGGCCTCTTCTGCTTCGCGTTTGTACATGTCATAAACCCCTAAGCCCAAAAGCGGCATGGTGATGCCATTGTTGAGCGTTGTGAAGAGTTGATTCATAGTAAAATTTTATTCCTTGGTCTGTGGAGACACCAAAATCTTTACCTAAGAGTTTGGGATATTACGCCAGAGGCGTAACCTGTTTGTAGAATCTTGAAGTTCATATCGGGGTATTGCCCCAGCGGGGCAGCCTATTTGTAGAAAAATATTTCTTTGTACGCGATCTTTGCCCCAGCGGGGCAACCTTATAATTTATAGGATGGTCATGAATTTTACGATAAAGATTACAGGTTGCCCCGCTGGG
>JANOQB010000344.1:0-2132 GCA_031422215.1 Cytophagales bacterium
GTGGCTTCGGTTATCTTGGTTACCCGGGTCGTGTGGGCATGCCGCCCGAGTTGACAATAATAGAATTGAAGCGTGCTTGATGCTGGATTCTTGAATCTTGATTCTGCAGAGGCTGGACAGAATGTTTGATCCTTTGTCAGCCATCCAGTAACCAGTATCAAGAATCAGTTTTCCCCACCATCGCCTTCTCCCTTCTCCTCTTTTCGTCAATCGAAAATTTTCCGGCACCAAAAATCATGAACACAACAAGCCCGGCCAAAACAATCAACGAAATTTCAAGCTCCATGTGATTGCCCACCGACAAAAATCCTTTCGGGAAGTTGACCAATATCACTGCGCCAATCAGTATCGGCAATTGCACAGCACACATGATGCGTGTCAACAGTCCGATCACAATCATGGGGCCGCAGAGTACGTGGGCAAACACCACATAGTGCGCAAGCGTAACGGCCAAAAAACTCATGTCCGTTCCTTGTATGGACAGTTCGAGGGTTTGTATGTTGGCCAGGAATTCAAAGCCTTTGTAGGTGATGAACAACCCCAATACAATGCGAAAGATGTCGAGAAAACCAGGACGGTGCGAGTTGCCCCAGTCTTCGATTTTGGTAATGGTGCTCATAATTTTTTTGGATTGGTGTTTACAAAGTTTAAGAAATTTTTTTGGTAATGGCAAGGGTCGCACCTCAATCTCTCACGCAAAGGCGCAAAGGCGCGAAGGCTGCCTTCAATTTTATTTCCACCATTTTGACCTCACTATTGCCTCTCTTCTCCATTGATTGAACATCGATAGCAAACTTTGCGCCTTTGCGCGTGAAAACATCTGTATCGAACTTTGCGCCTTTGCGCCTTTTGTGAAAACCCCCGAAGCAAACCTCTCGCCTTTGCCTGAAAAGCCAATTATTTTTATATCATTGTATTCACTTAAACTCTTACACCATGGCCATTCAATGGAAGGGGGTATTCCCCGCGCTCACAACCAAATTTACTTCCGATGATAAATTGGATTTTCCTTTGTTTGAAAAAAACCTAAAGGCCCAGTTGGATGCAGGCGTAGAAGGTGTAATACTGGGCGGCAGTTTGGGCGAAGCAAGCGTATTGAGCAACGAAGAAAAATTTTCCTTGGTGAAATTTGCCGTTGAGAAGGTGGTAGGCAAGGTGCCTGTGGTGATGAACATTGCCGAAGGCCGCACCAGCGATGCGGTAGCATTGGCCAAAGAAGCAGGGAAATGTGGGGCTACCGGGCTTATGTTGCTACCGCCCATGCGCTACAAAGCCGATCACCGCGAAACCGTGCAATACTTTAAAACCGTGGCTGATTCTACCAACCTGCCCATTATGATTTACAACAACCCGGTGGATTATAAAATTGATGTTACACTCGATATGTTTGCCGAGCTCGCAGAAAACAAAAACATACAAGCGATAAAAGAATCCACACGCGATGTGAGCAATGTTACGCGCCTGATCAATCGTTTTGGCGACCGATTCAAAATATTGTGCGGAGTGGATACCATTGCTATGGAAGAAATTATGCTTGGCGCAGATGGCTGGGTAGGCGGGTTGGTATGTGCCTTTCCAAGAGAAACGGTGGCGGTGTATAAACTTACCAAAGCCAACAAGATTGACGAGGCCCGAAAAATTTGCCGGTGGTTCCTGCCTTTGTTGGAATTGGACCTCCACCCGAAATTGGTGCAGTACATAAAACTGGCCGAGCAGGAAACCGGACTGGGTTCTGAAAATGTGCGCGCACCACGCCTGCCTTTGATTGGCGAAGAGCGCGAAAGGGTTTTAAAAATTGTCCGCGATGGGATCAGGAGCAGGCCGAAGCTGGAGGAGTGATGCTTGCTTTGTTGGTGAACCATCGCTTGTGCTCATCACACAACACCAACAAATGCGAGAGCTGTTTTCAATTCGCAATTGACTTCAATCATCGGATACTCTTGACGGGAGCGTTACCTCTTCCTCGGTTATCCACACCTACATCAAAACCAATAATGCTTCCCTTTTTATCACGTAAAATTTTAACGCCATGTGCGTCTCCGATCTTCCCCTTCTCTACTTTGTGCCCTCTCTCAATCAAGGCATTGATTGTTGATTCTGAAAGGTCTGGATCAGCCACTATGATGTCGGGT
>JANOQB010000345.1:0-5154 GCA_031422215.1 Cytophagales bacterium
AAAATATTCTCTTTTCATTATGAAGATGATTTCAGATCAACGTACGATGGTCTGTCCTATAACTCTAAGTACTTCTCTTAAATTCTAAATTCCTTTTATCTCAACACTCCGATAATCTTAAATTTCTCAAAAACTTTCTCCGTGTGAGGGGCGTCCTTTAATTCGTCCGTAAGGTCTTGGCCCGCCCAATGCTCGTAGTGCTTTCCCTTCAACCATAGTCTAGACTCGGTTACGTCATATACATTGCCACGATAGGCAATCCAAACCTGAGGTTTGTCCTGGCCATTGCGCAACGCAAGCTGGGCTTTGGTTATCTCGGCCACCTTCATGTCTGCGAGGTAAGGTGATTGAAATCTTTGATCAGCGTGTATAAAAATTTTATCGGGGGCAAATCGGTTTGGATACCCAATTGTGTTTTTATTTTTTCAGTCACCGCCAGCATGGGCTTAGGGTTGCCCAGATCACGGTTTACCTCCAAGGCGCGTTGTATTATTTCTATATCTTTTTCGTTCAATTGCGTTGCCTGCCCAAAGATGGGCGCGTAGGCAACATCTGCTGTAACAAAAACTTCCTTGGCGGTTATTTCTTTTTGTTCAATAAGTTTCACTACCGAAGTGCCGGCAACCACATCGCCCAAGCGTTGCCCTTTGCCGCCTAAGGCAATAAATATCAAGGCCACGGCACCACTGAAAATCCAAAAATCAATAAACCGAAAAATCCATCGCAGGATATAGTCGCCAATGGTTGGGGGTGTGCCATTGAGGCGGATCACTTTAATGTTCATCACACTCTTCCCCGGTGATTGGCCATTCATGAATATCTCAAACAACAAGGAATAAAATAGCCACGGCAACCCTATGATGAGACTCCAAACCCACCATTGGTCAACATCTATATTAAAGAGCAACACTCCTGTTGCGATAGAGTAAACTATCAAAATGATTTGGTCCAGCAGGTAGGCCAGAATGCGGTCGCCCACACTGGCCAACGGATAATGGATGAATACATTTTGGGTGGTGCGTACTTGAATAGTTTGCATGAGCGAGCCGCTTTTCCTTGTTAATGACCAATGTTAAAAAGCAAAAGTAATGATATTGTTTTATGCGCTACCTTGAACGCTCAACCTAAATTAAATTTGTTATGAAAAGATTGGCTCCTCTTCTGATAATCACTGCGCTTCTTTTTTGCTGCACCGAAAAAAAACCGGCAGACCGCATGACCGATGAGCAACTGCGAAGCTATGCCGATGAACTGGCCCACGCCAATATCATCACCGATGGCCATGTGGATCTGCCCTATCGCCTGCGGATGAAAAACTTTCGCCCTGAGCGCGAGTACATGAGCATTCCGGTGAGCACCACAGAAGGAGATTTTGACTATGAGCGTGCAAAAAAGGGAGGGCTAAGCGCACCGTTCATGTCCATTTACATTCCCTCATCCTACCAACAGCAACCCGACTTTGGCAAAGCATTGGCCGACTCATTGATCAACATGATACGCACCATAGCCGAGCAAATACCCGATAAGTTTGCCCTGGCCAACTCGGCCACCGAAGTGGAAGCAAACTTCAAAGCCGGAAAAATTTCCTTGCCGATGGGCATGGAAAATGGCGCACCCATTGGCAACGACCTGGCCAACATAAAATATTTTCATGACCGTGGCATCCGCTACATCACATTGACACATGGCAAAGACAATCAAATCTGCGATTCATCATACGACACCACACGCACCTGGAACGGCCTGAGCCCGTTTGGCGAACAAGTAGTGAAAGAGATGAACAAGACGGGCATCATGGTGGATATTTCGCACGTGTCGGACAGTACATTTTTTGATGTAATGAAAATTACCAACGTGCCTGTAATTGCATCGCACTCCTCGTGCCGGGCGTTTACCCCTGGCTTTCAGAGGAACATGAATGACGCGATGATAAAAAAATTGGGTGAGAATGGTGGCGTTATCCAAATCAATTTCGGTTCTGCGTTTCTCGATTCAACGGTGCGGGCAGGAAATGAAATCAACCGCAAAAAATTAAAAACCATTTTGGATGAAAAAGGACTGAGGGCAACCGACTCACTGGCAAAACCTGTGATCGAACAGTTTCAAAAGGAAAACCCATCGCTGTTTGCCGATGTGGAAATTGTTGCCAACCATATAGACCATGTGGTGAAACTGGCGGGCATAAACCACGTGGGCATTGGCTCCGACTTTGATGGCGTGGGCGACAGCCTGCCCACGGGTTTGAAAGATGTATCGCAATATCCCAACCTGATTTATGCGTTACTAAAACGCGGCTACACCGAAGAAGACATCGCCAAAATATGTTACAAAAATGTGTGGCGCGTGTGGAATAAAGTGGAGGAAGTGGCTAAGGGTGGGTGAGGGAATGTAGCCCGACATATTGTTAAAAGTTTTATGAAATTTTCAGAAAGCATTGAAATTTTTGGTAGTGCTGATTTGATATTTGACTATACGCAAGACTACGCCAAAAGACTTCAATGGGATACATTTTTAACGGAAGCCTATTTATTAGATAACGCAGATAAAGCCGACAAGGGAATAAAGGCTTGGTGTGTAGCTAAAAATGGACTAGGAATGGAGACAGAATATGTTTCATTCAACAGACCAAAAGTGGCTGCGGTTAAAATGACACGAGGCCCCTATATGTTTAAGGATTTTGCTGCCTCGTGGACATTTAAAGAAGCGGGTAATGGATTTACAACAATTGTTTTTATATATTCCTTCTCGCTTAGATTTCCTTATAATGTGGCCGGGTTTTTTATAAAGAAAATTCTGCAACGAAATGTTGGCCAACGGCTTATCGATTTAAGAAAAAATTTTACCAACAGTCCCTAAAATTAATGAAGCCCTCTGGTAAACTATCCAGCATCATCCTCTGGTCAGTTATTTCTGCTGCGTTTATCGGGCCAGGCACAGTAACCACTGCGGTCACCGCGGGGGCACAATATCATACACAATTATTATGGGCAGTAGTGTTTGCAACCATCGCCTGTATCGTGCTGCAGGAAGTATCCGCGCGCATTGTCATTGCCAGCGGATTGAATTTTGGGCAGGCACTCGAAATCAAGTTTGGAAACAAACCAGGTTTATGGATTAAGTGGATGGTTGCTGGCCCCGTGTTGTTGGGCTGTGCCGCCTATGAGGCCGGAAATATTTTAGGGGCAGTATCGGGCTCTTCTATTTTATACGAAGGCGATGGCAGGCTATACACAATCATCATTACCGCATTGGCCGGATTGATTTTATGGCACGGTGGCAGCCGGTGGATTTCTACCCTTATGACTGTGTTGGTGGGCTTGATGGGAGTTGCCTTTCTGTTGCTTGCCGTGAAAGGAAATTTTACTTTTTCCGAATTGGTAAAGTCATCCATAATCCCAACTATACCCGAAGGCTCAGCGTGGATCACACTTGGATTGGTGGGAACAACTATTGTCCCCTACAATATTTTTATAGGCTCGGCCATCAGCAAAGGCAGCACCATTCCACTCATGCGGATAGGGCTCACCATTTCCGTTTTGATTGGCGGGCTCATAACAGCGTGGATCATGTTGGCCGGAACGATGGTAGGAAATTTTTCATCCTTTGGCGAACTGGCTACTTTGTTTCAAAATAAAATGGGTGTTGTTGGTTCGCTCGCTTTGGGGTTGGGATTGTTTGCCGCAGGGTTTTCTTCGGCCATCACCTCGCCTTATGCCGCTTCGTTGATTGCGTCAACGGTTTTCGGAACTGAGAAAAAGAATGTGATACGATTGGCCTGGATGTCGGTGCTGTTCACCGGCTTTGCTTTTGGCATAAGCGGCATAAAACCGATTCCGGTTATCTTGGCGGTGCAGGCTTTGAATGGATTGATCTTGCCGCTGCTCACTTATTTTTTGATTTTGATCGTGAACGATCCCAAGGTCGTGCCTTCACTCCATCGGCATTCAGCGTGGTATAACCTGGTTTTGTTGGCGATATTAGGCACCACATTGATACTTGGCCTTAGCAATGTTGACAAGGCAATCACCAGTGCTATGAAACTGCCTGTGGCCAATCACTTTGAAATTATTTTATTCATCACTTCAGCGATTGTGCTGGCAACGGGTGCTCAAAACCTCATCCCCAGCCCTTCTCCAAAGGAGAAGGGAGCAGATTTGAGCAAGTGATGTTGATTCTCTCATCCATAAAGTTTGTGTGCATAGACTTTTATCTGAATTTTTTACCTGTGCGAAATTTCCAAAATAACTTCCGCATTTCATTTCACCTGAATGTTGATCAATTCAATTTTGCTCAACTCCTCCAGTTCTCCTTTTTTGAAAATTTCTTCCAGGGCTGTGATTTGTGTTTCGCTTTTTGGTTTGTAGTTGATGTAATCCAGAAAAAGAATTCCGTTTATGGTGCGCGGGTTAAAGGCTTTGCGAAACCGGTACTCTATGCCTTTGCCTTCTTCAAACGAATAGGCAAGGTATCCAATGGTAAAATCTTGTTTGTTGATCCAGTACAGAAAAACATCTTTATGGTCTTGCCCTCCGCCTTCTTGTGCAAACCTAACTTCGATTATGTAGTAGTCCTTGTCTTCCATGGAAGTCTGGCCCATCCATTTTTTTTTCACCGCAGCATCATTTAAGCCATAAGGCAGCAGCGCAAAATAAATTACTGAATTGACGGACGCTGTGTATTTTGTTTTCATGGTGTCGGCCACATCCACAATCACCTTGTTGATTTCACGTTTGAAGCCATCGTTGGAGAGAAAATCATGGGTGGTGGTTGTGCTGTCTTTCAAAATCCGCTGATATGAAAATTTGCCACCTTCACGTTGCGCCACATAGTGCCGGTCGCGAAAATCAAATTCAATGGTGGCGTGCAAATATTTTTCTCCACCTGATGACGCTATGGCTTTGTCAATTATTTTTTGGGGATCATTTTGAGATGAGCACCCAAGCATGGCTATGGCCATCATAAAAATTGTAACTGGCTTCATCATCGGGTCAGCTAATTTTTGAAATCGTGTTTATATACCGCTCTGGCACTTCTCCTTTTTGGGCTGTTTGGTAGTCGGCATAACTACAAGCAATAATGCTGTTGCGTTCGTAGCGCGCACCGGGCCGGTGATAACTGATTTCCATCCACCATTTTTCGGTCACCTTGCTTTTG
>JANOQB010000346.1:0-4498 GCA_031422215.1 Cytophagales bacterium
CCGTGCCCTGATCGAGAAGGCCCTCAAACTCGAACCAAAAAAGCAATAGCAAAAGCAAGACATCTACCCATATACCTTCTTATTCATTCGTTGATACGGAAATAAAAAAACTGACAGCCAAGGAGAAATTGGCCGAGAAGAGAAAAGAGCAAGAGGCAGCGCAGAAAAAACAAATTGAACTGGCAAAAAAACAAGCCGACCAGAAGAAATCGCAGCAAGAAATGGATGCGGCTTTGGCCAAACGGAATCAAGACGCAATAGAAGCGAAAAAAGCACAGGATGCCGCAACCGCTAAAAGAAATCAGGACGCTGCCGATGCAAAGAAATCTCAAGATGCCGCCTTAGCTAAAAAGAACGAGGAAGCAGCCGATGCAAGGAAGGCACAAGATGTTGCCTTAGCTAAAAAGATACAGGAAGCGGAAGCGCAAAAAGCTCATGACGTATTGCTTGCCAAAGAAGCAGAAATGAAAAAAGTGCATGCCATTGAAGATGAAGCGAAAAAAACTGAGGCCCTTGCCAAATTGCATGCAGAGGAAGAAAAATCTTCTCAAAAGCTATTGGATGATCATTCACACAACCCAATCGTAGATTTGGTTGACCATCATCCTGATTCACTGCTTCCTGCCGCAAACGAACGCCACGAAATACATGTTCAAGGGAATCATGCAGAAGAGTTGGACCTTGGCAATTACGTCATCGTGGGTGCCTTTAGTTCAGGAGCCAATGCAAAGAAATATGCCGAAGGTCTAGATAAATTAGGGTTTGGAGGCGATTATGGTCACCTGTCGGTGAAAAACCTTTGGTACGTTTTCATTTTTAGAAATGACGACCTTGAAGTGACCCGGCATGCGAGGGATGAATTTAGAAATTTCAAGTTGTTGCGAAGTGCTTGGCTATTGACCGTTAAAAAGTAAGGCTATGAAAATAAATATTTTTTTTACGCTGACTGTTTGCATTTTGGCGTGCTCCGTTCCTTCCTTTTCTCAAATTCCAACCATTACGAAAATAGAGTTGGCCAATACTTTTCCTAAAAACAAAATCATTGTTACGGGAAGTGGATTTAGTACAAACCCTACCCAACTGCAGGTTTGGTTTGATCAGGTCAAAGGCACTATTTTAACCTCTACAGATTTCTCGATCGAAGTGGAAGTGCCAGCGCAGGCAAGGTTGAGCAATGTAACAGTGACTAACCTTTTGACCAGATTGTCAGCACAATCAAAGGTAAAGTTTATGCCGGTGTTTAGCGGGGTGGGGTTTGATGCCACAAACCTCGCAGCACCGATCAGCCTCCCCAGCGTAAAGGCGGTGTTTGACATTGCTTCGGCTGACATTGATGGCGATGGCAAGCCCGACCTCATTGGAACACAGTTTGAAAATACGGCAACACTACTTACGCTTCTAATGAACCAAAGCACGATAGGCAACATTGCTTTTACGGCCTCGAGCATTCCAGCGTTAAACATCAACGCACCCACAGGTCACCTTGCAGCGGGAGACCTTAATGGAGACGGCAAGCCCGAAATAGTTGCATCACGGAGTGGAACAACAGCCAACAGCGTGTTTGTTCTTGGAAACACCAGCATAGTTGGCAGCCCTAATTTTGCATCACCAATTTTATTGGCGTTGGAGCCAACACACTTTGCGCGCCAGATAGCCATTCAGGATTTGAACGGAGATGGAAAACCCGAAATTGTGGTGGCCAACTCGGCAGCGAATGACCTTTACATTTTTAAAAATGAAAGTGCAGGTGGCACGCTCGCCATCAATCCAACACCTGTGAGAGTCCCCGTTACGGGTGCAAGCGAAACCCTGGCGATAGAAATTCAGGATATGGACGGTGATGGCAAAATGGACATCATCGCAATGCAAAACCAAAGGCAGGATATCTTTATCCTCAAAAACACAAGCACACTTTCTTCTTTTATATTTTCCGGTGTTACCAAGATTGGGATTGCAGGACAATTCAACGATTTGGCAACTGCCGACTTCGACAAGGATGGCAAATTAGATATTGTGGCAACCAGTGTCTTCTCGGCACAGTCAATCGTTTTATTGAACAGGAGCTCCTCCGTTTTCGCATTCGAGGCAGCCATTGCAATGGTCACCGACACACAGCCATTTGGTATTGATGTGAGCGACTTGAATGGTGACAGCTTCCCGGATTATATTGTCCCTTGCCGGGGAACCAATAAGCTCAACGTTTTTATCCATAATGGAAACACTGCCGCAGTTGGGTTTACCAAAGTGATCGTCAACACCGCTAAAGCAAATTGGTTTGTTAAAGCAGGCGATTTGGATGGCGATGCCAAACCCGACATTGCATTCACTTCTTTCACTAACCCATCCACCTTCACGGTTGATATCTTGCGGAACAAAAATTGCCATAAGCCGCAAATCCTCAATGTGCCTCCTGTAACAATTTGCCCAAGCCAAACCATCCGCTTAAAAACCATTCCCATTCCAGGGGTAACATTCGATTGGAACAACGGGGTCGCATCAATAAAAAATAGTGCCGACCCGTTTGCCGATATAACTGCCGCAGCCACTTACACGGTAACGGCTGCGGGAGAAGGCGGAATATGCTCCGTCACGTCCGCGCCATTGGTCATTGCGTCTGGTGCTGGTGCCTTGCCCGCTGACCCCACTGTCACATCCAATTCACCTATTTGCGCGGGGGCCGCTCTTACTCTTTCCACGCCTGCAGTGAGCAGTGCCACATACAAATGGACAGGTCCAAATAATTTTGCTTCAACGGCACAAAATATTTCCATCCCATCAGCCACTAATATACATGCCGGTGTTTATTCCCTTACGGTGAAAGTGGGCGATTGCTCCAGTAACACGGTCACCAAGACGGTTGATGTTGTTTCGTTTGGAAGCTTCTCGGTTTCAAGCAACACGGCCACCAACGCAGTATGCCAGGGTCAAACTGTAACACTCTCGGTAAACTCTGAAACAGGTTATACATTTCAATGGATCAAAGACAATGTGAATGTGGCCGGTCAAACTGCGGCCACACTAAATGTAACCCAAGAAGGTGCTTATAAAGTACGGGTTACAAATACGACCTTAGGTTGCTCGCAGGAAACAGCTGCGTTGGCAGTAACAATTTTTACACCGCCTACGGCCTTGTTCACGGCAGCGTCCAATGGCTGCGTGAGCAACCCGATCACGTTCACCAGCACCTCTACATTCGACTCGCGTGCAACCGTAGTTTTTGCCTGGGCCTTTGGCGACACTAAAACAGCTTCCACAGCCAACGCAACCAACTCATACACAACGGCCCAAACATTTAACCCACAACTTACGGTAAGCTATAGTGGCGTAACGGGCTGCACAAGTACTGCCACCAAGAGCATAAATATTGTATCGGGAACCATACCAACCATTACCACCACGCTCACAGAAATTTGCCCCGATGAAAAGTCAACGCTGACGGTTGCGGGCACGTTCAGTTCTTTTTTATGGAACACCACGGCCACCACAGCATCCATTGATGTTACAACCCCAGGTGAATATTCTGTAAATACAAAGGACGCCACCGGGTGTGGAGGCACCGCTACTGTCACCGTGGCGACAAAAGCAGTGTGCGGGCCAATTATCGCCATCGAACTTAAAGTCCCCCTGGTGTTTTCACCTAACGGAGATGGTAAAAATGATCGCTGGGAAATTCTTGATATTGAAAATTATGGGGAGTGCACCATGAATGTGTTTGACGGCCGTGGCCGAAAAATATTTGAGAAAACTGGATACCCTCAATCCCCAGATGGATGGGACGGAACCTATGAAGGAAAAGAAGTGCCACCGGGAACCTATTACTTTGTATTGGGTTGCCCAACGGCAACGCCCGTAACAGGATCGGTATTGGTTGTAAGGTAGGTTCACAATGACTTAGATTATGCTAGCAGGTCAAAACATCTCATCTGGAAAATTTGCCTTTATCTTAGTTCTTGTTTTAAGTTCTGTGATAGCCAGTGCGCAAATCACTCCCGTCACCGATTATCCCTGCGACCCACGCAGCACCGCCAATGGCGGTGTATGCCCTACAGGCTGTAGCTTCACCCCAGCTACTGAAAAAGGGTGCAATTGTTTTGATAGCACAGACAATGATGGCGATGGAAAAATTGATGCCGCAGATCCCAAGTGTGCTTCTTTCTTTGGTTTGGTGTTTGTAGGCTCTGGCACTTCCAATTGCAGCATAACCCCTCCTAGCGGAGGTGGCCCTTTCGCAGGAGTTGGCGCACCTACGGGTTCGCAGCAAAATACTTCCGACACACAATCTAAAGTTGCCGTGGGCGATGTGGACAATGATGGGATACCTGATGCTGTCATTACCTCAAAATGGAACAATGAAGTGAGGGTTGTTGCCACAACAAACACTCAACCCGATGGCACGGGCATAGGCAAAGTAAAAGCCGATTACAACCTAAGTGGAAAGACAGGTGATTTCCCCAGCTTTGCCGGATGCAATCCAACCCGATTACTTCTTGAACATGAA
>JANOQB010000347.1:0-1847 GCA_031422215.1 Cytophagales bacterium
TAGAGTACTAATTCGTTTAACGCGACTTATTCAATTTGGGTCGTTTGGCCAAACCTTTAATTAGAAAGGGCATCTGGTAAATTTCAGTTCAGGCCTAACATTGTAACAATTTAAAAAAAATCCTTAGATGCACATCTATAAATCCATTAATATTATTTTAAAGTGATATAAATCATAGTTATGGTTTGAAACAATTGCTTAGCTTGAACCATCAAAACCAAACTATTATGCTTACTGACGAAAAAATTATCCAGATCAAAGACCTGATTGTAAAACCTGGCAAGAAGATCAAACTCAAAGACTTTTCTACCAAGTATAAAGGCAAAACCCTCAACAAAGCCGACTCCGAACTTATGTTGGAAAATGGCAGAAAGCACCTCGCGGAAGTGCAGGACGAACTCTATGCCCACAACCGCTATAGTGTGCTGATCATTTTTCAGGCTATGGACGCTGCCGGCAAAGATGGAGCCGTGAAACACATTATGTCGGGGTTCAATCCATTGGGTGTTAAAGTCCATAGTTTCAAGGCCCCAAACTCGCTTGAACTTGATCACGATTTTTTTTGGAGGCATGAATTGGCGTTGCCGGGCCGTGGCGAGATAGCCATCCATAACCGTTCGCATTACGAAAATGTGTTGGTCACAAAGGTGCATCCCGAATGGATAATGAACGAACACCTTCCAGGAGTGGATTCGGTTAAAAGGATCGACAAGAAATTTTGGGAGAGCCGGTACAAGCAGATCAGGCGTTTTGAAAAAAACCTTACCGATAACGGAACGATCATACTAAAGTTCTTTTTGAATGTATCCAAAAAGGAACAGAAGAAACGATTTTTGGAACGGATTGAAGACCCCAGCAAAAATTGGAAGTTTTCCCTTGGCGACTTGAAGGAGCGTGCCTTTTGGGATGACTACCAAAAAGCGTATGAAGATGCGTTGAGCGAAACATCAACAGACACGGCTCCGTGGTTTGTGGTCCCAGCCGATGATAAGTGGTTTGCCCGCTTAGCTATTGCGGCCATTATCGCCAGGCAGTTTGCCAAGTTGGATATCAGTTACCCTACCGTGAGCCCAGCCCAAAAGGAAGAACTTCAAAAAGCCAAACTGCAATTGATGAGCGAGAAGGATAAGGACAATGGCAGGGAGAAAAAGGGAAAAAAGAAGGGGAAAGGCAAAGAGCCTAAATCTGCAGCTTAATCTGCGTGCACCACAACTTCTTTGGTTTGTAGTTTCAATTTGAAGGAAGGCAACTTTTCGCGGGATGGATTGTCCCACGGATTGTTCATCATCACAAGCAATTTCAAGTGTGCCAAACTTGTTACTTGCTCGGGCAGTTCAGTTATCTGGTTGTTTGAAATGTCAACATTTTCGAGGTATGCCAAGGTGGATAAATGCCGCGGCACCTGTATAAGATAGTTGTTGTTAACCCGCAACACTCTTAGTTTCCTTAGGTTGGTCAGGCTGGCCGGAAGGTCGCTAAGCCGGTTGTTGGATAAATAAAGTTCGCTGAGCCTTGTGAGTTTGCCGATGGCTTCGGGCAGGCCAACGATCCGGTTGTGTGCCAGGTACAGGATTTCTAAGTTGTGCAAGTTGCCTACCAGATCATCAACCCGCTCTATCTGATTGAAGTAAAGATCAATTTCCTTTAAAGCACTCAAACCATAAACCCCTTGCGGGATGGAGGTCAATTTGTTGTTGTAAAAAGAAAGTTGTTCTAATTTTTCAAGGCCCGAAATTTTTTCCGACACGCTTTCAATCTGGTTATAATTGAGTGTAAGCCTTTTCAAGTTGGGAAAGTTTTCAATAGCGGGCGGAATGGTTTTGATCTTGTTTTTTTGGAGGTCAAGT
>JANOQB010000348.1:0-2710 GCA_031422215.1 Cytophagales bacterium
GAATGATGCATGTTTCTCCACTTCCGTCATCCCATAAAAATTGGTGACGGCCCCGCTGGCGATAACCAAGTAATCGTACTTCACTCCGCCAATGGAAGTTTCGATATAGTTTTCTTCCGCCTTTACTTTCTTTACTTCGCCCAACCGAAAATAAAAATCAGCTTGATTGCCGAAGAGTTTGCGAAAAGGTGCAACAATGGAGTTTGTTTCTAAACCCGAAGTGGCAACCTGATATAACAGGGGTTGAAAGGTGTGGTGATTGAACTTATCAAAAAGGACAACCTGGGCATGAAGGCCACGCAGTGCCTTGATTACTTCCAAACCTCCAAATCCGCCACCGATTACAATGATCCTGGGCTTGCCCAGGTCTGCAATACGCGTGCGCGTGGTTATTAATTTGGGCATTTAAAGGGAATTCTTGCAATAGATGGGGCGCAATTTACATGTTGTCGAAAGAATTCCCTGTGTTTGAAAAAAAAAATTGTTCTTGTGCTTCCAAAGGATTTAAACAAGTAATTTTATGCCCCTAAACCAATAACTGTATGCTAAAAAACATTCTATTCATAACACTTATTGCCGTTACTATGATGAGTTGCGGCCGCGAAGCTGAAAAGCTGAAATCAGAAGTTGATTCATTGAAAGCAGAACTGCAGACAAGCCAGCAGTTTGCAACAACCCTTCAGGAAGTAAGCGTGTTGATGGACTCCATCGATGCCAACAGGCAATTGCTCCGTGTAAACATGGTAGAAGGTACTACCTATGATAATTATACGGCACGGATGAAGGACATCAATAATTATGTGAAGAGCACGCAAAGCAAAATAGAAGACCTCGAAGGCACGTTAAAGAAATCCAAGGGCAACAACCGGGCATTGACGGCTACGATCAAAAAATTGAAGGCTGATTTGGAAGCCAAGAATGTAGAAATAGGAAAGCTTCAAGAGTTGGTGGCTACCATGGGCAATGAAAACCGTAACTTGATCACCACGGTTGGCTTGCAAGAAGCCGAATTGAATGACAAGGAGGAGCAGATAATTACCAAGCAGCAAGAGCTTGCGCTGATTGAGGCAAAAATTCAAGAACTTATGATTTCCAGCAAAGTGAGTGAAGCAGATTCTTATTTTGCCCGTGCCCAAGCCGTGGAAGAAGCAGCCAACCGCACCAAGCTTGCCCCAAAGAAAAAGAAAGAAACACTGAGGGAAGCTGTTGAACTTTATAAGAAAGCACTATCGTTGGGCAAACAAGAAGCCCAGGAAAAAATCACAGAACTGGAAAAAAAGATTTGAGGTGAATTATCAAATTGATGTTATGCAAAACTAAATGGATTGTCAGTTTGAGGCTCTCGAAAACTGACTTGAGAAATCAAAATAGCCTTCGAGAACCTCAGGCTGACATACTATTCAATTGTTTTGGGTAATTTCAGGTATCAATACAAATAAAGAAGACTCCTCGATGGGGTCTTTTTTTTTGCTCAGGATTTTCTCTTTGCAATAACATTCATGCATGCGGCTGCTAAAAATACTCCCATAGAGTCCAGCACCCAATCCCAGAAATCCGGAAAGCGGCCAGGTATCAGGCGTTGATAATTTTCATCGATCACACCCATCAGCGAACCGGAAAGAAAAGTAATGACGCTGATCTTGTTTATCGTTTGCAAGGGATACTCCAACCTAAGCCAGCGAAATAAGAGGAACCCCAGCACGGCATACTCAAGGCAATGGATGAGCTTATCGGGCGTTAGTGAAAAAGCTTCGGGGATGTTTTTGCCTTGTATGGATGAACCGCCAAGAATGGCAATCACAAATAAAATAACGAGGGCCCGCGCCCAAGGAAGATATTTGTTCATGCCGTGGCAGAGTTAAGGTTTAGCGGATTACTCCATCGAAACCAAGAAAACTGTGTAGGCCACATAACTGGCCAACAGTAAGAAAGCTTCCCAGCGGTCCAACTTGCGGGCGTTCAGTGTGAACATAAAGATCATCAATACAACGGTGGATGCCATCAATACATACAAATCGAAATTCATGGCGTCATTGAAGGGAGTTTCGCGGATCATACCGGCCGCCCCGAGAATAAAGAAGATATTAAAGATGTTTGAGCCAATCACATTGCCGATGGCAATGTCTGTATTCTTTCTATACGCTGCCATGGCCGAGGTAGCCAACTCGGGCAGCGAGGTGCCCGCAGCCAAAATGGTAAGGCCAATCAGTTTTTCACTCAATCCAAAATGATGGGCTATGTCTATCGCACTGTCAACCACCAATTTTCCACCACCCACCAGCATAACAAGGCCTAAAATAACTAGGCCAATGGCCATAGGTGTACTGTACATTTTTATCTGTGGGCCAGAGTTGTCGCCAAAGTCGCTGGCATTTTTCATGGTGCGATAGATGTAGAGCATAAAGGCGATAAAAAACAGCATGAACACAACGGCATCAAACCTCGACATAGAGTTTTCTGTACCGCCCCATAGCATTACATCATTCACTAACAAGTAAAGGACAACCGCAGCCAATAGCGACAAAGGCACTTCATATTTTACCGTGTTGCGTTGCACAGCAAGCGGATAGATAAGCCCGGAGATGCCAAGGATAAAGAGCAAATTAAAATTGTTGCTGCCTATGATGTTTCCAAAAGCTGCATCATTCTGGCCATTTAAGGAAGCCATCACGCTCACTATAAATTCTGGCGTGGATGTGCCGAATGCAAC
>JANOQB010000349.1:0-4634 GCA_031422215.1 Cytophagales bacterium
GAATGATGCAAAACTTCAACCCGATAAAGAATACTGCCACATCACTGTCACCGATAACGGAATCGGTTTTGAAAAAGAATTCAGCGAAAAAATATTTGAAGTATTTCAGCGTCTTCACAGTAAAGCGGAATATTCAGGCACAGGCATCGGGCTTGCCATCGTAAAGAGGATTGTCGAAAATCATAACGGCATCATCACCGCAAGTAGTGAGCAAAATAAAGGCGCAACTTTCGATATTTATATTCCTACAAACAATGGAACGGAAGATGCTGCGAGCAATTAAAAACATCGCTGCGGACTTCAACCATCACTGCTTCGTAGCGAGAGCAGAGTATGCGCATAACATAAGATTAAAAGAAATTTTTAAAAGAAGGGCTTTGTTCGGTAATCAAACAGTTGTGCTACTAACAAGCAGTGGTGCGTTCACAAACAGTTGTGCTTCTAAACCCTTCTTTTTTTTACTTCTTTAATCCCTTCTTCGGTGGATGATATTCAAAAGAAAGTTAAGACTGCGAACTAACCGATAAATTGCACGAAACAAAAAGCCCGCAAACATTTGGTTTATGGGCTTTTTTCTACAATCGATTTTGTATGTTGATATGATACAGGGAAATCGCTTTTAAGAATTTTAATTAAGGCTATTCCCTCGGTCTGTGTCCCCACCGTGTCCCCACAGACCGAAACGCATGATGTTGAATTTTGGAAGAATTTGAAGTTTGAATGACGAGTGTTGAGTGTTGAATTTTGAAGTTTGAGTGACAAAGCAGGACGGGCCCCCCTGGTGCCTAATGTCGAGATGATCCCGCTTGAAGCGGGACGGCCTCCACGTGCCTAATGTCGAGATGAGAGGATTCGAACCTCCGGCCTCCACGTCCCTAACGTGATGCGCTAACCGGGCTGCGCTACATCTCGAAAAAATATAGGCTGCAAAAATAGCAAAAATCAGTTCAGTGCAAGCATCTTTCAGGAGCCATTCAACGAAGTATCCAAACTTTCAGAAATGTATTGCCGCTCTGTTTGGGGCAGGCTTGAGTTCCGGTCTTTTATGGCGGCATTTATGTTGGCGAGTTCTTCTGTTTCGGATGATGCAAAACGGTGCTCTTCTACTTTCAAGAGATTGTCGTAGGGGCCTTTGGCCGAAATCAATTTGACAAAAACGGGGGCGGTCTCCAATGCAACAAACAACAGAACAATAAACCACTCCGCCCACCACATGGCCTTGTTTTGGTTGGCGAGCCTGCTCATGGCTTCAATGCGCGCGGCCGGCCCATCTATGCTTGCGCTTTTGATCACGGCCGTTTCGGCAACCAACGTGGAGTCGTTTTGGTGGATCCTTTTTTCCAATGAGGCAATCCGGTTTTCGTTTCCAAGTTTAAGGCTCATCAATTCTGTGGCGGCCTGATCGGCATTGGCTTTTTTTATTTTGTATATCGGCCCCAGGTTTTTTTGTTTGCTGCCACCGGTGCCATCGGCCTCTTCGCGGGCCAAGCGCATAAGTTCATCGCGGTGTTGTGTTTTGGTTTGCACTTCTTGTTTTAACACCATGATTATTGATTTTAAACTGTCTTGTGTTGGAAGGAAACGCTCTTTCACCGCAGCCTCCTGCCTGGCCCGTTGTTGTTGATCCATAATGACCAGCTCTCCATTGATTTCTTTTTCGAAAATTTTCAATTCGAGCGGTTTGGCAATCACCACCGAAATAAGCACGGCCAATAAAATGCGTGGCAGGGCCATCAGCAGTTCGCGCTGGAACTTACCTTCTTTGCGCATGCTCGAAACAATAAAGCGGTCGAGGTTAAAAATCAACAACCCCCACAGCAAGCCGAGGCCAGCCGCTATCCATGCATGGTCGAACACCGTGAACAGAGCAAAGCCTCCCGCCATAGCGGCAAACAATCCTGTGAAGAACACGGTGGCCCCAATGCCCGCATACTTGCTTTTTTCAATCGTGCATTTATTGAGGATGGCCATGTCCGCTCCGGAGCATAGCAGAAAAAAATTGGTTATGTGTTGCATGATTGAGCTAACGTGCCCGTAGTTTTAATATTGTTGGCACCCCACAAAACCACTTTGCTGGATTGATCAATTGACAAGTGACAAAAAGCAATTGACAAATTCAATAACTGATGTTACGCAACTTATAAAGTAGTGTCAGCCGGAGGCCCTCAAAGGCGATTTAACTTAGTCTAATCAGTTTTCGTCCCGAAGCTTCGGGATCAAACTGACAGGTTCCATCGTTTTGCTTAACATCAGTCAATAAGTAATGAACAACTATTTGTCAATTGTCCCTTGTCAATTGTCAATTATGGCATTTGGAGTTAACAAGACACGGCATCGCTTTCAAGACGTATGCCACTTAGTTAAAGTGTGGTTCTATCAAAATTAAAATGGTTTTTGATCTTACGTGTGCACTTATGAACAGGCCCGTGTTCAAATTTGAATAGCGGTAAACACCTCTCATGTTATTTTGAAATACACCTATCCAACTCAAAATTCAAATCTTCAATCCCTTCAATATTGAGGAACGGGTGAAGCACACAGGTGGGAATAAGTTGCCCATCCATTTTTCGGAGCCTTCGTTTAGAGTCAATTTAGAGGATAATATGGCGGCATGCTATTTCTAATGACCCTTTCAAAAACTATCAAACTATTATGAAAAGCTATCTATTCGCAATCTTACTCATGGTTATCGCTGCAGTTGTTGTTATGTTGGGTGGAGTGCCAGTGGCGGCAACCAAAAATTTGCTTTACATTTTTTTTCCTCTGCTGGTTATTGTTGGTTTTTTCTCGGCCTTTATGTTCAAAATTGATTCTCTCGAGAAAGAATAATTTTTTGATACGGAACATTACCTAAGGGAAATTTTCAAAATAATTTCCGCAAAGAAAACACCAAGCCTCATACATTTTTAGAATTTTACTAATTACTCCGCTATCGTAAAATGAATAGCGAAGGTAGTGCCCTTTTCCAACTCACTCTTCACAGCAATCTTAGCATTGTGCCTATTCAAAATATTTTTGGTGGACGTGAGCCCCAACCCCATGCCGTTTACTTTGCTGGTGAAAAAGGGATCGAACAATTTTCCGATTTCATCACCCGATATTCCCTTGCCATTATCGGAAATGGCTATGGTGAGAACTTTGTCGATGGTGGAAGTTTCAATTTTGAGAACGCCCTCTCCGGGTATCATCGCCTCCACGGCATTGATAATAACCATATTTAGCAAGGCTATTTGAATTTTAGCTTTGTCCACTAAAATGGGAGGCAAATCATTCTGGTATTCGGTGAGAAGTTTTATCTGTTTTAGTTGAAGGCGGTCTTGCGCCAGGCTTACGGTTTCGTCAATGATTTCGCTTACAGGCGTTAACAACAACTCAAGTTGGGTAGCCTTCGAAGAGTCGAGCATTTCATCCACCAATTTTCCAATCCTTTTGGCGTTGCGGTCAATCACATCCATATACATTTTTGCTGATTCGTTTTCAGCCGGTGTTTCTTCCCGCAGTTGATCCAAGGCTAAGTTTACATTGGTAAGTGGGTTGCGCACTTCGTGGGCCACCGTTCTGGAAATTTTGCCGGTGAGCGCCAGGCGTTCGGCAATCAGCATATCACTTTCCGCTTGCTTGCGCAGGGTAAGGTCGTGTATGATGCCTTGGTAAAAAGAGAAACCAAGAGCCTCGTTTGGAACAGCGATACAATTTACAAGGCATGGTTTTTTTATTCCTCCCTGGGTGATGAGCAGTGTTTCGAAGTCGCGTATCTGCTGGGTTTTAGCCAAGGTGGTTTTGAAATGTTCGTAGTCCCCGGCATTGGCAAACAGGCTGGCTACAGAAATATCTTCCGCTTCGGTATATCCACAAAAATTTATAAACGAGCTATTCGCATCCATTAACACCAGCTTGTCGGTGGCTAAAAAGATAGGGTCAACGGAGCGTTCAAAAAGGGTACGGTATTTCTTTTCATTTTCATCCAGTTCCTGTATGGTTTTGGCCTGCTCAATGGAATATTGTTTCAGTTGCCTCTCTTGCTCCTTGCGGTTGGTAATATCAGTCACAGCCCCTAAAATATCCGTGTTGAAATCATGGTGCGGCTTAACTGTGAGGGAAAGAAACCGTATCTCCTTGCCCTTCATTATCCGGTAGTCAACGGAAGAACCATGCTTGTTTGTTTTTACTTCATGCAGGCAGTGCTTAACCAGATCTACATCTTCGGCTAATACATTTTCAAGAAAGGTGTTCCAGGTTAAGGTTTCACCGGGTGCTTTTTCAAAAATTTTATAGAGGCCCTCCGATCCCACCAGGGTATCCGTAAGGCTCGTCCATTTCCAACTTCCCATTTGGGCAAGAGATTCTGCCTCGTTTAAAATGGTTTTCCTCTCTTCAATAAATGCCTTTTCAAGTTGAAGTTGTTTCAAGTTGCGCTTACCTAGGTCTATGGCTTTTTCACGGTCGCTCAATGTGTCCCAAACTTTAATGAACAGAAGCGTGACTGCGCCCAAGGCAATCAAAGTGAACGTAAACAGTGATACGGGTGCCGATGTTTGGAAAATATTTTCGCTATTGGCCTTTGATCGGATTGCCTGCATCTTCTCTTCATCAATCATTTCTTTGATTTCCGCCCGGATGGCATCCATGTGCCG
>JANOQB010000350.1:0-3327 GCA_031422215.1 Cytophagales bacterium
ATTCTCCCGTTTCGTTTTTTATTCCAAAACCAACACGGTCGGTGTCAGGATCTGTGGCCATCACCAATTCGGCATTCTCTTTTTTTGCCAATTGCAAAGCCAGGGCCATGGCCGATTGCTCTTCCGGATTTGGCGAATGCACGGTAGGAAAATTTCCATCCGGTATCCGTTGCTCTTCCACTATTTTGAGATTGGTAAACCCTAACCGCTTCAAACATTCGGGCACCATGGTGATGCCCGCACCGTGTAGGCTGCTATAAACCATTGTGATTGCCGATTGGCGGGCAATTGTACTTTTATTGGGAATGAGTTTCTTGACTTCTTCATAATAGGCATCCTCCACCTCTGTGTCGATCATTTTTATTTTTGAAGGATCGGCTTGAAACTTTATTTTTTCAAAACCTCCAATAGCACTCACTTCTTCTATCACGTTCTTGTCGTGTGGAGGAACGAGTTGAGCACCGTCTGCCCAATAGGCTTTGTAGCCGTTGTATTCTTTTGGGTTGTGAGAGGCTGTGAGCACCACACCCGAATGACATATCAAATGGCGGATGGCGAATGATAGGAGAGGAGTTGGCCTAAGTTCGCCAAAGAGAAAAACAGAAATGCCGTTGGCCGAAAAAACATCGGCTGTTATCTGCGCGAAATATTTGCTGTTGTTGCGGCTGTCGAATGCGATGGCTACTTTGATCTCGCCAGAAATTGTTTTTAAAAGATAATTGGCCAAACCCTGCGTGGCGGCACCGATGGTGTATTTGTTCATGCAGTTTGAACCAACGCCCATGATACCACGCAGGCCACCCGTGCCGAATTCAAGTTCTTTATAAAAACTGTCAATCAAAAGTTTAGTGTTGCTATCGTTCAGCAGGCCTTCAATCGCCTGCTTTGATTCCCGATCAATGATGCTACTGTTCAGCCAGGCCTGCGCTTTCTTCGTGGCGGTATTCAAAAGAGTATCCATTATCAATATTTTAAGAATTTATAAATCCTAATGCCATAGTTTCCGTTCTAAAGGCAAATATAAAATCTATAAATTATGAAAATGAAATTATTATTGATGGTGGCGATCGTGTTTTCAGTTGCTGCTGCAAGCGCACAGGAATTTAAAGTGGTGACCATTGTTGAATCAATAGTGCCGGCTGGCATAGGTCGATCAAGAATGATTGACTCAAAGCAAGTGGTTGATTATAAACAGTTCACCACCGAGCGCACCAATGGCCAGGAGAGTGACCAGGGTGATGTGAAACGCTCTGAACTTAAGATCGACAATTTTGGTGAGACCAAGCTACTGAATTTTTATAGTTTGGCTGGTATCAATTTCCAAAATATTGCCTCCAACGATGCCATGATTTCATCTAAGATAAATGACTTGGTGAAAGACGGTTGGCAGTTGATGTTTGTGTCCAGCGCGGTGGAGAGCGATGGAGGCGAGACAGATCGGGTTGGAATTTTTATCACGAGGCTGTATTTTAAAAAATGATTAGGTAGGAGCTGCTGAAAAAAGTGATTGGACCTGATTAACCTTTGTTATTGAGATGAAAAGGCACAGGGAACTGGATGGTTAAAAATTTTGTGCAGAGGAAATGATGAGATAGTTAGAAAAGCCATGCACTTGTTGAACCCCGTTGGGGTTCTGTACTTATCCTTTTCATGTACCCCGTATTCCATGCAGGGTTATTCAAATTGAATCCCTATCGGGATTGCGCATGCTTATCAATCCCGAAAGGGATTTAACATGAATAACCCACGTGCAACGTGGGGAAATGAAAACTCATGAGGAACAACCCCGAAGAGGGTTGAATTTTTTTCTGTCAAACTTTGACTTATTCAGCAGTCCCTAAATAGCGGGATTCTTTTAAAGATTTCCCCTCAGCCCTTGTTCCAATTCAATGGCTTCAAACAGGGCCTTGAAATTTCCTTTGCCAAAAGATTTTGCCCCATTGCGCTCGATGATTTCAAAAAACAACGTGGGCCGGTCCTGCACAGGTTTGGTAAATATCTGTAGCAAATATCCTTCTTCATCGCGATCGATGAGGATATTCAGTTTTTTAAGTTCTTGAATGTCTTCGTTTATGTTGCCCACACGGTCGATCACTTCATCATAATACACATCAGGCACTTTCAAAAATTCAATTCCACGCTTGCGCAATTCGCCCACGGTTAAAATAATATCATCGGTAGCGATTGCAATATGCTGCACACCGGGCCCCTGGTAGAAATCAAGGTACTCCTCAATCTGCGATTTCTTTTTTCCAGATGCAGGTTCGTTTATCGGAAACTTAATGTACCCATTTCCATTCGAAACAACTTTGGACATAAGGGCACTGTATTCCGTTGAGATATCTTTATCGTCAAAAGTGATCAGCAGCTTAAAGCCCATCACCTTTTCATAGAAGTCAACCCATGGGTTCATCTTGCCCAACTCTACATTGCCAACACAATGGTCAACATGGAGCAAGCCGATGGGATTTACCTCAAAGGTGCTCTTCACCGCTTTGTATCCAGGCAAAAATGGTCCTTTGTAATTTTTTCTTTCCACGAAAGTGTGCCAGGTTTCGCCATAGGTTTTAATGGAGGCAACCGTAACTTCTCCAAACTCATCGCTGATTTTCTTTGGTGTGCCCGCAACCTCAGCGCCACGGGCGGTGGTTTCGTTAAATGCCTTAGTTGCATCATCTACCCAAAGGGCCAACACTTTCACGCCATCTCCATGTTTCTTTACATGCTCCGCAATTTCCGATTCGGGATCAAGGCTGGTGGTAAACACGAAACGGATTTTGTTCTGCTTCAGCACATAGGAGGCGCGATCCCTCACTCCCGTTTCGGGGCCGGCATAGGCAATCAGTTCAAAGCCAAAACAATGCTGATAAAATAAAGAAGCCTGTTTTGCATTGCCCACATAGAATTCGATGTGATCGGTGCCATTGAGGGGAAGGAAATCATTGCTCATCGGTTTGGATTTTATGTTGTCAAAATTAATCATTCCCGTTGTTTTTATTTTGGCGACATTTCTATAATCTTGATAAAATTTTGGATTATGGACATTCAAGCATTGGACAAAGCGGTACAGCAAATCGCAATAAGACGGAACGAGCTAAAGAAGATTGACTACAACAACCCCAAATATGACGATCTGGAGGAGGAGCTTCATGACCTGGAAGATTCTCTCCACATAAAATTTGGAGACTATCTGGAAGAGGTGCTCCAAAATGTACACGACAAATATTGCCCCGATACGGACGTACTTTTTCCCATTGCATACCTGGCAAAGTCATACACCGTGAAAGGGAAAGATGAATTTGCCGTAGCCAATTCGGAAGGCGTTTT
>JANOQB010000351.1:0-1951 GCA_031422215.1 Cytophagales bacterium
AGTATCGAGGGCCTTTTAATACCATTAACTATGAATTAGTCTGTTGAATAGGACTGATCTGGTACATGGCTGAAACCAAATGGTCTTTCACTTTTAGATTTGTGTTCAGCTTTTAGGTTGGTACTTTTTTGTCTTGACACAAAAAAGTACCCCAAAAAAGTCAAGACAAAAAGATGCTTTCCCCCACAATCCTTCCCCACCCCCGCCTTTTTGTCGGGCCAGCGCACTAAAGTTTCAAAATAAAAATTCGTGAGTGAGAGTTAGATTTCTATTTGCAAGTTATACCCCCGCGTTTTGCGCGGTTGCCGCCTCTTGCAGGGCGAATGAACACTATTGGAAAAAATTAGGTTGGACTGATTCGTATTGAGTCGTGATATTAGTCAATTTTCTATGAGCATTTTCTATGTTTCTTCTATGTAACAATGCGGTTCATGAAGTCGAAGGCCTAATTATTCCACAACATTCTGGGTAGAACCAAAAAATTGACAATTGTCAATTTTGCAACGGGTACTCAAAACACTTTTTTTATTATTGACACAACAATTGCTTACGGATAAACAAACTCACCGTGTGGCGTTCTGAGTGTTACTTTCTTTTCGGTGGCGGCCTCAACGCGGCCAATAATTTGCGCGTCAATCTCGAAGTGCTTAGCAATATCCATCACGTACTGCGCAAAGGTTTCGGACAAATAAATTTCCATGCGGTGGCCCATGTTGAACACTTTGTACATTTCCTTAAGGTCGGTGCCTGATGCCTGCTGAATAAATTTAAACAGCGGAGGGACATCAAACAGGTTGTCTTTGATCACGTGCAACGAATCGATGAAATGAAGCACTTTGGTTTGTGCGCCACCACTGCAATGCACGATGCCGTGTATTTGTGATCGCAAATTTTTCAACACTTCTATCATCACCGGTGCATATGTGCGCGTGGGCGAAAGCACCAACTTGCCCATGTTCAAAGGTGCGCCTGGCACTTCATCCGTAACTTTATATTTCCCCGAATAGACCAAGTGATCGGGCACAGCTTTGTCGTAGCTCTCCGGATATTTTTCTGCATACGCATGCGCAAACACATCGTGGCGTGCCGAAGTAAGTCCGTTGCTGCCCATGCCGCTGTTGTATTCACTTTCATACGTTGCCTTGCCGGAAGAAGCCAGTCCAACAATCACATCACCAGCCTGAATGGTGCTGTTGTCAATGATGTCGCTCCGTTTCATACGGGCTGTAACTGTGCTGTCCACAATAATGGTGCGCACAAGATCGCCTACGTCTGCGGTTTCTCCCCCCGTGCTGTGTATGTTCATGCCATGCAACCGCAATAGGTTCAGCACTTCTTCGGTGCCATTGATGAGGGTGGAGATCACCTCACCAGGGATAAGGTTTTTATTTCTGCCAATGGTGGAGGATAGCAATATGGGGCCGGTGGCGCCCACACACAGCAAGTCGTCCACGTTCATGATAACGGCATCGTGCGCTATCCCTTTCCAAACAGAAAGATCACCGGTTTCTTTCCAGTAGATATAGGCGAGCGATGATTTGGTGCCCGCTCCATCGGCATGCATGATGGTGCAATAGTCAGGGTCACCGGCCAGCGTATCGGGCACAACTTTGCAAAATGCTTTGGGAAACAATCCCTTGTCTAAATTTTTTATGGCCTGGTGCACATCTTCTTTGCTGGCGGACACCCCGCGTTGATTGTAGCGATCGCTGCTCACGATGGATTTGTTTTAGAGGGCAAAGGTGCGAAGAATAATACAAGCTTTAAGGTGGTCACAATTGCAGGGTGCATGACAAATTGCACTGACCCAACTAAAAATTGAATGAAAAGTACGTGTACCAGTTTCAATTGTTGATTTGGCACTTTTTTGTCTTGACACAAAAAAGTACTCAAAAAAAGTCAAGACAAAAAGATGCTTCCTCCCGCATCCTATCGCACCTGCGCCTTTTTG
>JANOQB010000352.1:0-3253 GCA_031422215.1 Cytophagales bacterium
CAAAGTCGGAAACTTCCTTTAATTTTTGATCGGGTAATCTTGTCAGGTTATCCAGTGTCATTTTAATTAAAATATCCCTTGTCATTATAATCGGGTTTTGACCTGTAAATTTAGCAAATTCTCTGTCTTGCGATTTCAAAAAAAAATATCCTGGTCGGCATCATGTCTTCAATACATAGTGTAAACTTTTTTGCTTACCATTGGTTATGTAAATTTGACACAATCATTACGAAAACCAAAATTGTATGGCCACTCAAACCAACACCAGCGAACCCATCGCCAAAAAATCGTTGAAGCAAGACAACTACGAGCAACCTGATTTCTACCAGATTGATGATCTGCTAACGGAAGAACATAAGCTCATACGCAGTTCCATCCGCGATTTCGTAAAACGAGAAATTTCTCCTTACATAGAAGACTGGGCCCAGCGCGCGCATTTTCCATATAGCATTGTGAAGAAGTTTGGAGAGATCGGTGCCTTTGGGCCTACGCTGCCGGTGGAGTATGGCTGCGGTGGGCTCGATTATATTTCGTATGGGATAATTATGCAAGAAATTGAGCGGGGCGATTCGGGCATGCGCTCGACTGCTTCGGTGCAAGGCTCGCTGGTGATGTACCCGATTTACAAATTCGGATCGGAGGCTCAACGCAAAAAATATTTGCCCAAACTTGCTTCGGGCGAATGGCTCGGTTGCTTTGGGCTGACAGAGCCCGACCACGGTAGCAACCCGAGTGGCATGGTCACCAACTTTAAAGACATGGGCGATCACTATTTGCTCAATGGTGCCAAGATGTGGATTTCTAATTCGCCCAAAGCGGATGTGGCCGTTGTATGGGCAAAGAATGAAGCAGGAAGGATTCACGGATTGATTGTGGAGCGGGGAATGGTGGGCTTCTCCACACCCGAAACACATGGCAAGTGGAGTTTGCGCGCAAGTGCCACGGGAGAATTGGTGTTTGATAATGTGAAAGTGCCCAAAGAAAATCTGCTGCCGGGCAAGAGCGGCTTAGGTGCGCCCATGATGTGCTTAGACTCGGCCCGCTATGGAATATCGTGGGGCGCCATTGGCGCGGCCATGGACTGCTATGATTCGGCAAGGCGATATGCCAGAGAGCGCATTCAGTTTGGAAAGCCCATTGCATCGTTTCAGTTGGTACAAAAAAAATTGGCCGAGATGCTAACGGAAATAACCAAAGCACAATTGCTGAACTGGCGGCTGGGCATGATGATGAACGAAGGCAAGGCGACCACACCACAAATATCGTTGGCTAAAAGAAACAATGTGCACGTTGCGCTTGAGATTGCACGCGAGGCCAGGCAGATACATGGGGGCATGGGCATAACGGGGGAATATCCGATCATGCGGCACATGGCAAACTTGGAATCGGTGGTAACGTATGAAGGCACCCACGACATTCACTTGCTTATACTTGGAAGCGAGATAACAGGGATTGCCGCTTTTGTGTGAGCGGGCCAGGGGCCTAAAATGGGATCAATTCATCCATACAACAACTTTTGGGCGGTGTGGGCGAAGCAGTGGAGGGAATTATATATAGTTGTAAAAAACTGAATGACAGGTTGCACTGACCAGTGAAATACGCAGGCCACCTACTTTTGCTTCAATTTTTAGTTGTTCATGTCTGGTTCAATTGTGGATTTGGCACTTTTTTGTCTTGACACAAAAAAGTACCCAAAAAAAGGCAAGACAAAAAGATGCTTCCTCCCGCATGCCATCGCACCCCCGCCTTTTTGTCCGGGTCAGCGCACTTGAGTTTCAAGATACAATATTCTCAGCGAGATTTGGTTTCTACTGAATGGCTATTACTTTTAACTCGGTATAATTTGTTAAGACACCCAACCCAATGCCTGACAATGGTGGATAAAAATTTTTAATTTGGTTTCAAAGTGATTAAAAAAAATGGATCAGCCCACATTGATGTTTAAACGAGGCCGCCATAGGGGCGAAGCTGTGATCAAAATTTTTTTTGGGTACGATCGTGCCTGGATCAACCGCGCCAAGTTATTGGGCGCCAAGTGGAGCAAAACCATGGCGTGTTGGTACGTATCTGACACGGACGAAAACAGGGGCAAGTTTAATGTTGAAAAATTGGCTGGCGGCCAAGCAGGCTTTGCCACAATAAGTGATGAAAACAAGATTGCCCTGGGCCTCTTTATCCAGCAACTGCAGTTGCAAGGCTACAGCCCTGCCACCGTGCGATGTTACAAAAACGAGTTCATGCAGTTATTGATGGTGATCAAACAAAAGCCCGTAAATACCTTGAGCCACCAAAAGCTGAAGGACTACTTTCAATGGTGCCTGACAAAAGAAAAGCTGAGCGAAAACACCGTGCACAGCAGGCTCAATGCCGTTAAGTTTTATTTTGAACAAGTGCTGCATGGCGAAAAATTTTATTGGGACATACCCCGGCCCAAACGGCCGATGCTGCTGCCCAAAGTGATAAGTGAAGAAAAGATTTTGGACGGCCTGCTTAAATTGGAAAACCTAAAACACCGGGCCCTTTTGTTTACGGCCTATAGCGCAGGGCTTAGGGTGAGCGAAGTGGTAGCCCTAAAGGTGACCGACATTAACAGCGACCGCATGCAAATACGGATAGAGGCCGCCAAGGGCAAGAAGGACCGCATGGTAACACTGGCAAAAGCAACGCTGGAAGTGTTGAGGGAATATGTAAAGCTCTACAAGCCCACAAAATATTTGTTTGCCGGGCAGCATGAAGGCGAGCCATACAGCAGCCGCAGTGCGCAAGCGATTTTCAACCAGGTGTTCAAGAGCATGAACCTGCCCCCCAACATCAGCTTCCACAGCCTGCGCCACAGCTACGCCACACACCTGCACGAAAGCGGAACGGACATAAAATACATACAAGAACTGCTTGGCCACAACGACATACGCACCACGCTGCGCTACACCCACGTGAGCAAAAAGCAACTGGGTAAAATTGAGAGCCCGATAGACAAGATAATGCGGGACAGAAAAAAGCCCTAGCTGTATATACGCAAGTTTTTAGGGTTGGGCCTTCAAAAATTTGAAGGAAACGGAGTTTGGTGATTGAAAACCTGCATATATTTGATTGCTACTGGGGATAAAACATGCGTATATTAACGAGTTACCGCCAATGCTTTCAGGACAGATTTAGACCAATTAACTAACGACAGACTTAAATGGCAATTTTTCAAATAAAGGACGGGCAAGCTGAAAGGGTAAAGCTCTCGGAATTTAAATTAGAGAAGGAC
>JANOQB010000353.1:0-2378 GCA_031422215.1 Cytophagales bacterium
AGGTGGACGCATAATAATTAGGAATGCCCGCATCGGCATCCATCGGTTTGTTTACATACGGTATGGCCTTGCGGATGGGGGCTTCGCACGCTGCCAACGAAGCGGCCGCTACACTAAAGCCCATCATTTTCAAAAAGTCCCTGCGCGAGTGGCCGGGGTCTTCCTGCCCAGACAAATCCACAAACTCCTTATCGGCATTCTTAATAAATGCAGGGTCGTTTTTTTGTTGTGGTATTCCATTACAGTAAGTCTTTTTAGTATTGCTCATAGATTCAAAATCCAATAGAGGTCAAATTAAATTTTAATAGTGGCACTTGGCACATTCTATCCCGCCAATGTCTTCCACCTTCATTGCTTTTTTGCCATTGTGCAACTCCAACAGTTTATCATAATACGCATTGCCTTTGGTGTTCACGTCTGTTTTGCGATGGCAATCAATGCACCAGCCCATGGTAAGGAGCGAAAACTGCTTCACAACATCCATCTCTTGTATAGGGCCGTGGCAAGTTTGGCATTCTATGCCACGCTCGTTTACGTGCTGCGAGTGATTGAAGTAAGCAAGATCGGGAAGGTTGTGGATGCGCACCCATTCGATTGGTTTTTGCTTGCCAGTATAGGAGCCTGTGGCAACATCGTACCCGATGGCCGAATAAATTTTTGCTATCTCCCCTTCTCCCGTGTTTGTGCCGGTGCGGATTTGGGTATGACAGTTCATACAAATATTAGGTGATGGGATGTTGGCCTGCTTGCCTTTGAGTGCGCCTGTGTGACAGTACTTACAGTCAATTTCATACTGGCCTGCATGTATCTTGTGAGAGAAGGCGATTGGCTGCTTGGGCTGGTAATTCTGTTGGATGCCGATGGAGTACAAGCCGTCAATAGTAGTTTTGAAAACTAATGCGGCCACTAAAAAGATAACCAAGAAAACAAATCCGGTGCTCCGTACCATAGAGCCAAGGTTATAGGGCGAGTTGACTATCTCTTTGTCATCGTCACTCAGCTCCCGTTGACCAAGAAACTTTTTAAGGGCACTTATTATAAAGACAAGAATGATCAATAACAAAACGAGTATCACGATCATGCCTATGAGTATCACATTCATGTAGGCACTCGGAACTCCTCCGCCCCCACCAGCTACCGTAGTTGTTGAACCAGGCGGTGGTGCATCTGGCTTTTCAGCCTCTACCTTCACATACGATATGATGCTAAGTATTTGATCATCGGTATAATTGGTGAAAGCCGTCATCTGGCTTTTGTTATACTCAGTATATATTTTGTTGGCATACGCATCGCCACTGGCGATCATTTTTGCGGGGTTGCGCACCCACGACTTGATCCAGTCCAAGCTGGGAACACGGGTTTCCACACCGGCCAATGCGGGCCCTACCAATTTTTGTTTAACCCTATGGCAGGATTTGCAGTTGCCATTGAACAGAGCCTGCCCTGCACTGATTACTGCGGGGTCGGTGGACAGTTCCTGTGAGTATGAGTTGACACCAAATGTGAGAGAGAACAATGCGAGGGCACAGAGCTTAACGTAATCAGATAATCGTTTCTTCATCGTGACGCGTTTAGGTAACCGCTTTTTTACGGAATCGCACAAATCTACATTGTGAATGCATTATTTCAAATTTATTTTAATCCAGTTGAAGAATATTTTATGGCCAATCGAGGGTAGAAACGGGTTATTTCTATCCACAAAGAAATAACTTGAAAAGTTGATGGGAGGCTAACTAAGTGAGAATGAATTACAACAACTAATAAAGTAAATTAAAAGATGCAACCAGATTTGGTTTAAAATGCTTTGGGCTGTGCGTCAACTAGAGTTGTTCAATCTGATGTATGGATTGATGAAAGCGGCAGGGCCGCCCAACATTTGTAGAAGTAAACGTGCCAGTGTAAAGAAGGTGCAGAGCACCAAAATATTTTGTGTTGAAAAGAATTGAATATTTCGGTGCGCTGCACCTTATGCCCAACCTAGATGGAATTACCTTCACCTGCCTGGCCGGTAGGCAGGAATATTGGGCGGCCTGCCGCAGATTAGTTTCATAACACAAACATGTTCTTGGTCGGTAAATGTAAACCTGAAACACAAACTCGAAATACACAAAGATAAAATCCAATGTATGGTTTCGGCCAATGGTTGGTTTGAAGGAAGCGCGCCTTTCGGGAAAGCCCAATGCTTGAACTGTGGAATTATTCAGATGGAATTGATACGATGAAGTTTTGGGAGTTATCAATTTATAAAAAATCAGAAATCCACAACAGCATCAAAGATGATAACCACAATCAAATTCAAAAGCAAGTTCATTGAAAGATCAAGTAGGGTTGCGGGGCAGTCGCTTCTTCCTCATCGGAAACTCAAATCCAAAACGAAC
>JANOQB010000354.1:0-6162 GCA_031422215.1 Cytophagales bacterium
GGCAATAAACCAAAACGATCCTTTATTGACTCCTGAAATTTAGTTAAAGAGATTTCATCTTTGATGCTATCCAATGTGGCATAGAGCTGCAACCGCTCGCTGGTATTGTTGATATAAGTATCGGGTATTAAAATCTCCAGATCTGTTTCGATAACGCAATCGGGCACCACCAATTTTGCTTTTTTGGAAAGCTCTTCGGCAAACAAATCTTTAAACACGGTCTCTTTCAATTCCTGAATGGCATCGTCCAAAATTTTATGATAGGTATCAAAACCCAGATCGGTAATGAAGCCAGTTTGCTCTGCTCCTAATAAATTTCCGGCCCCGCGAATGTCGAGGTCGCGCATGGCCACCTTAAAGCCATCGCCCAATTCAGAAAATTCCTCTAAGGCAGCCAGGCGCTTGCGCGAATCGGATGACAGCAACGAGCTGGGCGGAGTAAGCAAATAACAATATGCCTTTTTGTTCGACCGCCCCACGCGCCCACGCATCTGGTGCAAATCGCTAAGGCCAAACATGTGCGCCTGGTTGATGATGATGGTATTGGCATTGGGAATATCGAGGCCCGACTCGATAATGTTGGTTGACACCAGCACATCATATTCGCCTTCAATAAATTTCAACATTGCTTTTTCAAGTTTGTCGCCATCCATTTGGCCATGCGCAATGCCCATGCGCGCATCGGGCACCAATTTGAAAATAGTGTTGGCAACTTGCTCAATATCGCTCACGCGGTTGTGCACAAAAAAAACTTGTCCTCCCCTTCTCAGTTCTGCACTTACAGCATCGCGGATGATGACTTCATCAAAGGTGTGCAATTCGGTAGTTACCGGCTGGCGGTTGGGGGGAGGTGTAGATATGATGCTTAAATCGCGGGCACCCATTAAAGAAAAATGCAGGGTTCTTGGAATAGGCGTGGCGGTGAGCGTGAGCACATCTACGTTTACCTTCAGTTCTTTCAATCGGTCTTTCGTTTTCACACCAAATTTTTGCTCTTCGTCAATTATCAAAAGGCCGAGGTCTTTAAATTCTACATCCTTGCTCACCACCCGGTGTGTGCCTATCAGAATATTGACCTTGCCTTCCTTTACTTCAGCAATGATCTGCTTGATTTCCTTATCCGTTTTAAAGCGTGATACGTAATCAATCTTCACTGGCAAATTGCCAAGCCGCTCGGAAAATGTGCGGTAATGTTGCATGGCCAAAATAGTGGTGGGCACCAGCACCGCCACCTGCTTGCCTTCGGTAGCAGCTTTGAACGCAGCACGAATGGCCACTTCCGTTTTTCCAAACCCCACATCGCCACACACCAAGCGGTCCATGGGGTGAGGCTGCTGCATGTCGTTCTTTACATCTTCGGTTGCCTTGGCCTGGTCGGGTGTATCTTCATAAATAAAAGAAGACTCCAACTCGGCCTGCAAAAAACTATCGGGTTGAAATGCATAGCCAGGTGCTCCTTTGCGCTTGGCATATAGCTCAATCAATTCTTTCGCTATGTCTTTTACTTTCTTTTTTGCTTTGGCTTTCTTGCTGTCCCACTCACCACTGCCCAATTTACTAATGGAAGGTGCTGTGCCTTCCTTGCCCGAATATTTAGATATTTTGTGCAGCGAGTGAATGCTCACGTAGAGCAAATCGTCATCGCGGAAAACCAAGCGTATCGCCTCCTGTTCCTTGCCGTTTACTTCTTTTTTCTCCAGGCCGGCAAACTTGCCAATGCCATAATCAATATGCGTTACGAAATCGCCCGGTTGCAGCGTTTGAAGTTCGCGAAACGTAAGGGCCTTTGACTTTGAAAATTTTTCTTTGCTGCGATAGCGATAAAAGCGTTCGAAAATCTGGTGATCGGTATAGCAAACGGTTTTTAAAGTGTGATCAACAAATCCCTGCCGTAACGAAAACGCCAGCGATTGAAATTTTAATTCGGGATGTATTTCCTCAAAAATCCCGTGAAGCCTTTCTACCTGGCGCGGCTGCTCGGCAGAAATAAAATTGTTGTACCCCTGCATTTGGTGCTGAAGCAGGTTGGCCGCCAGCAACTCAAAATTTTTATTGAACGAAGATTGTGCCGAAGAACTAAAATCAAAAGCGAGTTTAGGTTCGAAATAAAATTTAGACCCAAACTCTATGCGCGATAATGCATTCAGGTTTTGGATGAAATCCTTTCCTGTGTTGAAAAGGTGATTGGGTTCTAACACCACTTTTGTATTTCCGCTTTCGCGGAGCACTTTATCAAAACTTTCGGTTGCTTTATTAAAGCCGCGCTCTATCACATCACGCGCCATTTCAGAATCTTTTAACCAGATGCGTGAGTTGGTAGAAATAAAATCCAGCAGCGACTGGCGTTCTTCCTGCACCAACCGTGTTTGCACATTGGGCATCAGGTTAATTTTTTCGAGCGCGTCCACCGACAACTGTGAGCCAGGATCGAACGACCGGATGCTGTCAACTTCATCGCCAAACAATTCTATGCGGTAAGGAAACTCGTTGGCAAATGAGAACACGTCAATGATGCCACCACGAATGGCAAACTGACCAGCCTCGTAAACAAAATCGGTTTTTTCAAAATCGTAGGTGTGAAGAAATTCTTCCAGGAACACCCGGTCCAACACTTCACCCTTCTTGATCAAAAAAGTATTGGACGAAAGTGCCTTCTTGTTGATCACTTTTTCAGAGATGGCTTCGGGGTAGGTGACAATCACATTTCCTTCGGGATGATTGCTCAACTGATTGAGAACCTCGGCCCGCATCAAAATGTTGGCGTTCTCTATTTCCTCATATTCATAAGGCCGCTTGTACGACATGGGGAAAAAGAAAACTTCTTTGTCGCCAAGCAGGTGTTGCAGGTCGTTGAGAAAATAGGCGGCTTCTTCCTTGTCGGATAAAATGACAATATGATTGGCGCGGATGCTTTTGAAAACAGCCGAGAAGATCACCGCATCCAGGCCACCATGAAGCCCTTTGATGCGCACGGTTTGAGATGTGGACGTACGTATCCCTTCGGCCAGCGTTTGCACGAATCCGTCCGCACGATATAGGGCAATAAATTCTTCCGCCTTCAACCCAACGTTTTAAAAAGAGGTGCAAATATAATCCATTGCAAGAGCATCCGGTTTACCGTTTTGGATTTTATTTGTGCCAACTGCATTTTGTGGCAACCTCGTAAAATGTAACTTTGAACCATGTACTATGTTAGGTTGTTGTTCCTTCTCCTTGCACTGACTTCGTTTTTATTTATGTTGATAGGCTTGATAAAACCGTGGCTCTTGTTGTGGTGGGAAGATGTGCAAAACAGGAGGAAAGTAATAAAGGTTTATGGCACCGCTGGGCTATTGTTTTTGATTGTATATAAAGTCCTTCACTATTTTTGATTTTTATGACACGAAAATTTTTTGTAACCCTGTTGTTGTTGCCCGTTGCCTTGTTGTGGAATTGCAATCAAACAAAAAAAGCGGAGCAGCCAACCGTGCAGGAAATCAACGAACTCCCATATCTTTCCTACACCACCTTAAAAGGAGAACCCCAAAGCACACGCACCATGCCGGGCGGTAGCCTCTTGATTTTGTTCAACACCGATTGCGACCACTGCCAGCGCGAAGCCAAGGAGATCAGTGAGAAGACCGGGGCGTTTAAAGATTATCAACTGTTTTTTATTGCCGCAGATTCGCTGGACCAGATAGAAAATTTTGCGAAAACCTATAACCTTGCCGATAAGCCCAACGTGCATTTTGGCCGTGCCGAATTTCAGGATGTGTTTATCAACTTCGGATCGATACCAACACCGGCCATTTATTTATACTCACGCGAACGGAAATTTGTAAAATCTTTTCTTGGCGAAACCCCGGTGGAAGAACTGATCAAATATCTGTGACCCTTGTATGATTTTAGGTGCGACCATGATTCTCTCCCTATTAATTCTTTCGTTTTATCAGCTGAACTGAAAGAGTAATGGCTACTCAGAGCAAAACCAGCCAACTATTCTCTGAAATAGCGCAGTGAACAACACAACTCCATCTTTACTGATTATTAAAATTTGATTTTACAAGCTCAAATTTGACTATCAAAACCTAACAGATCGGTTTGACTCTATTTTTTCTCATGAAGTATCAGCTGGTTCAACTTGCCATCATCCATCAGGTATTGATCTACCCATCCCATCCAATATTTGCTCACCTCCTCTTGGCGAAGGGGATCTGTGGCATTGTGCACCGGTATGGGCCATGCAATAAATTTGGTGGCCACTCCATTGTCCTTGAGCGCGTGATATAGTTTGTACGACTGCGTAACCGGCACTCGCGGGTCTTCGGTATTGGCCAATATTAATGTAGGTGCTGTAATTTTATGTGCATACGTGATGGGCGATTGATCGACATAGGATTGCATGTTTCCTTTATAAGGTGAACCCATCGATCTTCCCCAAGCGATATTTCCATCGCTCAAATTGTATTGATCTACTAAATCGGTAACGGCAGCACCCGCTACAGCCGCTTTCCAAACCGGATAATTTCCGGCCAGCCACGCAGTCATATATCCTCCATACGACCAACCCGTTACGGCCATGCGTGTAGAGTCAATCATTCCGGAAGCCTTTAGTTTTTTAACACCCTCCATTACATCGCGCCCGGGGCCCGCCCCCGCATCGTTGATGATAGCCGTTTTATATTTACTGCCCAGGTTATCACTGCCTCTGTAATTAGGCTCGAAAACAAAATAGCCTTTGTTGGCAAAGAGTTGCGCGCGTGTAGAAAAGTTTTCGATGGAGGCGGCATTGGGCCCGCCATGTACCATCAATACCAATGGATATTTTTTTCCTTGCATATAGTCGACAGGAAAGGTGAGTGAACCACTGTGTTGAAATCCTTCCAGGTGCCAGCGGAGCGTTTCTGTTTTTCCCAATGTTCTCGATTTCACTTCGTCATTAAAATTTGTAAGCTTTTTAGGGGCAGCGGTTGCATTGGCCAGGTAATACAATTCAGAAGGCTGCAGCGGATCGGTGCCGATAAACGCAATGCTTCCATTCTTTCCCACCGCCATGTCAACCCAAAATGACCAGTTTGGGCTAATAGTACCTAGATTTAATTTGCGCGCAGCTCCTTCTAGCGGCTGTAGCCATAATGAGGTGCGATGATCATCATGGCCACCTACTAAAATGCTTTTACCGTCCGGCATCCAAATGGCCCGATAAAGATCGCGGTCGATGGCTTGTGCCAGATTTTTTCCTTCACCCCCCGAGGAATTGGTCAACCAGATATCGTTGATGTTGCCGCTCTGCCCATCACGGCTATACCAATAGCAAATCTTGCTGCCATCCGGTGAATACGTAGGATAACCTTCCATCCGATCTCTTTTTGTTAACGGCTTTATCGAGCCATCAGCAACATTTACCAATTGGATGTTGCGGTATGAATTATCTCCTGAGTAGGTAGAGATGATCTTAACAAACGCAATTGCTTTACCATCGGCCGACCACGTTAAAGGTGAGGAGGGCGCTCCGGGTGGAATGGTTACGGGCAATGACCACGTACCAGAAGTTAATCGTTTTGCTTCACCGCCTTGGGCGTTAATTAACCAGATGTGTGAGGGCGACCGCACAGCAGATACAAACATATCGTTGTTGCCAACCTCAAAAGCATCGTATCCTTTTTCGATCAGGTCTTTATTAGCCGGTTCATCGGCTGCCACGTAGGCGATAGATAAACCATCCGGGCTCCAGGCATAGTGTTGCACACCTCGTGGTGCCGTGGTAATTTGTTTGGCTTCGCCTCCGGCCATGTTCATAATGAATAATTGGTTCATCGCATCTTTACTTTGACCTGCACGCGCAAGAAATGAAAGTTGCCCGCCATTTAGAGACCAGCGAGGTTGCGATACGCCACTTCGGTCAAACGTTATAGAACGATGAGTGCCCGTAGCAATATCGACCAACACCAACTCTGTATTGAAGCGATTTGCTGAATAATCAGGGTGCGATAGTACGATGACGATACTATTGCCATTGGGAGAGATCTGTGGGTCAGAGATACCCGTTAGCTTACCTACATCTTCCAGTTCGAATTTCTTTTGAGCTATACTATCCGCAGCACTAAAGGATAACAGAATCGTTAATAAAATTTTGGCAAAATGATGTAGGGTGTGCATGGTTATTGATTTTCGGGTTGGGTA
>JANOQB010000355.1:0-18305 GCA_031422215.1 Cytophagales bacterium
GCAAGCTTACTTATAAAATGTTTGAGCCACGCATAGTTGGCATTTCCGGTTGGCGGAATTCCATACTTCCATTTATGCGTTTCAGCTTTGTTTATGTTGTAGTCGCTTACATTGAAGGGCGGGTTAGCAATGATGTAGTCAACTTTCAATTCAGGAAACTTGTCGTTCATCAATGTGTCGCCCAACTCAATCTTTGCATCAATGCCGCGAATGGCCAAATTCATTTTGGCTAACCGAAAAGTTGTTGGGTTACTCTCTTGTCCGTAAACTGAAATCTTCCCTTTACGGTGTTCGTGTAATTCAATAAACCTTTCACTTTGAACAAACATTCCACCACTTCCGCAACACCCGTCATAGACCCGCTTCTCAGGTTCGGGTGCAAGCATTTCAACTAAAAGTTTTACAATACTTTGTGGCGTATAAAACTGTCCGCCTTTTTTACCTTCAGCATCAGCAAATTGTCCGAGGAAGTATTCGAATACAAAACCTAAAACATCTTTGCCTTTCCCGTTTCCATTCTTGCTCAATGTAATCGAGCCGATTAAGTCAATGAGTTCACCTAATCGTTGTTTGTCAAGTGCTGGGCGTCCGTAGTCTTTTGGTAAAACACCTTTCAGCGCAGGATTATCTTTTTCAATAGAGTCCATTGCATCGTCAATGTCCTTACCTATGGTTGGTAATTTTGCTCTGCCTTGCAACCATGTCCAACGAGCAGATGGAGGAACGTAAAACACTCTTTCAGCCGTGTACTCGTCTTTGTCCTCGGGGTCTGCCCCGCTTTTCTTTTTCTCGGATTGTAATTTTTGGTAAAGCTCGTCAAAGGCATCAGAGATATATTTCAGGAAGATCAGTCCCAAGGCAACGTGCTTATACTCCGCAGCATCCATGTTGTTCCGGAGTTTATCGGCAGCCGTCCAGAGTTTCTTTTCGAGTTGAGTATTGTCAGTCATTATTGAGTCGAGAGTATATTTAGTTTGACAAAATACGGAAATTTAATTGCTGGCCGATAAATGAGACATAGCACGGACGGGCCCGAAGTAAGGCAGGAAAAGATTTGGGTCAGAGCTTTCTGCGGTTCACCTCAATGGAATCGCGGGTCGGGCATTAAGATTTAGTAACTGATGTTACGCACTTCGTGATTTCTTTGTGCCTTAGTGACTCGTGTCAAGGTGAGGTGTGAGAAAATTGTGCCACAAAGGCACCAAGCCACTAAGTTTCACTAAGGAATTAAATTCAAATTAGATTTATGAGTAACATCAGTTAGTAAATGATTGAGATTGACCTGCTGCCCGCGATGACATTGATAGAAAACAAGTAAAACATAGTGTTTGGGGACACCCCACCCCTCAAAAATCATTCCCCTGATAAATCCGCATGGCGGCCATGTGTTTGTTTAGTGCATCTTCATATTTCTTACCCAATTCCATCTCACCGTTTTCGTACAGCGTGCGTTGCAGCGAGTTTAAGATAAATGCATTCCTTCTCAGCTCGGTCGTCATACCATAATCCTGTTCGATCAGGTAGGTGGCCATTTCATCGGCACGGTCGGCACTGAGTTTGGCAATCTCAATGGCTTTTTCTTTTTGGCCTGTTTGAAACAATAAGTCAACCAACGTGGGCGCAGTAATATCGTAGGGGATAACGCGATCGGGCATTTTTGAAAGTGAGAAATCCAACACCTGGTTTGCTTTTTCCAATTGGCTTTCGTCAATCAGTGCCTGGGCCAAGTCGTTCAGCGAGCTTCTATGGTTCAATACAAAACCGCGATAGTCCTCATTGAAATAAAGTTTCTCGTTATCCAAACCCGAATATTTGAATTTGTTGATCATGTTGTCGAATGCTTTCTCGGTGTTTACCAAGCGCTCGCGGTTCCGGTTTGGATTGCGGATAGGCAATATACGGTAGGCGTTTCCTTCCTGTATGGCGTAGGGGCTCAAGTCGATATTTATTTGGGATAGCGAAGTGTTGTTCAAATAAATTGGGCGTTCCCAATTGTTGGTGACGAGAAAATCCAGCATGGCCAGGTCTTTTTTCTCGAGCGACCCGCGCAGAAGTTTGATCTCCATCTGATCAACTATAAGGCTGTCGAATTGTTTGGGGATGATCCCTCTCGCCCGTAGGTCGTCTTTGTTGATGGCCAATGTAAATACTTTGCTGGGCACAATGTTGCGGTCACCATCGCGCAATTGCGCATAGTCTTTTGATAGCAAGTCGATGAATTGCGCTGCATCCAAACTTTTGATTTTCAAATCGGCAAAGGGTAGATAGTCGTTGAGGCCACCTTGTTTATATTGCTTTGCCGTGAGTGTGTAAGGTATGGGCTCCGACTCGTATGCCTTGCGCATGGTTTGCTCTATGTACCAATCGGTGTTGTAATAACTGAGCACCACTACGCGCATGTCGGTGCGGATACCTTCCACTTCTTGGGCATACCACAGCGGGAATGTATCGTTATCACCACCCGTATAAATCACGGCATTGGGTTCGCAGGAGTTTAAATAGTTGGCCGCTGAGTCAACGGAGAAGAAACGGTTGGAGCGGTTGTGGTCGTCCCATCCTTCGGCAGCCATGATGGCCGGTGCGCTCAACCCGATAAGTGTTGCGGCAATGGCGGCTGTCTTTCCTTGTTTTAAAAAGTTCTTAAAAAGTTCTGCCATGCCTATCACGGCCAAGCCTATCCAGAAAGCAAAGGCATAATACGATCCGGCATAGATGTAATCGCGTTCGCGCGGTTCGGTGGGTGGGGAGTTTAAATAGAACACAATGGCCACCCCCAACATCACAAAAAGAAGTGCGATCACAGAAAAGTTTTTTGTGTCTTTTATAAACTGATAGAACATGCCGATCAGCCCCAGCACAAAGGGGATCATGAAATAATTGTTCCTTCCTTTATTGTTGGCAATTGCACCCGGCACCTTTTCAATAGCACCAACAGGGCTAAGCCAGTCGGCACCTTGTTCATCGCTTTCCCTTCCGGCAAAATTCCACATGAAGTAGCGCATATACATAGTGCCGATCTGGTGCTGGAACATAAAATAAAGATTTTGGGCAAAAGTGGGTTTCTCTCCTTCTTGAAGGCCCAATATGCTCATGTATGTTTCCTTGTGGTCGGGGTTCCACAAGCGTGGCAAAATGGTTTCCTGATCGGGCTCGTATAAGTAAGTAAACTTGCGCGATGCTATTTCATACTTGTCTTTGCCTTTGGTGTATTCGGCAGCACCGTATTTCACATCGATGGGGCGGGCCGTGAAGTAAGCCCCATGCAACAACGGACGACTTCCATATTGCTCGCGCTTTAAATAGCGGATGAAGCTCATCACATCTTTGGGTGCGTTTTCGTTTATGAGTGTGTCGTAGTTTGAGCGGATGATCACCATCGTGTAGGAGGCATATCCGATCAGGATGAACGTGGTTGCCAGTATGAATGTATTTAATACTGGCTTGTTGTTCTTTTGGGTGTAGTGGATGCCATACACGAGTGCGGCAATCAACATCAAGAAAAAAACCAGTGCACCCGATCCGAAGAAAAGGCCCAGTGTGTTTACAAAGAACACTTCAAAATAACCGGCAATGGTGGGCAGGCCGGGAACGATAAAGTCGTTGATGAACAACACGAGGCCACTGCTTAGCGCCAAGGTGGCCACCACGCCCCAGGTGGTAGGTTTGAATTTTTTAAAATAGTAGATCAAGCCTAATGCCGGCAGGGTGACAAGGTTGAGCAAGTGAACACCAATGGAGAGGCCCATCATATAGAACATCAGCAATATCCATCGGTTGGCTTTGCTTTCGTCTTCGATCACATCCCACTTTAAAATGCCCCACACCACAAAGGCAGTGAAGAAGGAGGACATGGCATATACTTCAGCCTCTACGGCCGAAAACCAAAATGAATCGGAAAAGGTATAACTCAACGCGCCCACCAATCCGGCACCCATCAGCAGCCAGGTTTGTTCGGAAGTTATTTCGGAGTCTTTAACAACGCCCATTATTTTGCGGCCAAACAAGGTGATGGACCAGAAAAGGAACAAGATGGTGAAGGCACTCGCCAGCACGCTCATGAAGTTTACCCAATAAGCAACTTGGGTGACATCGCCCATGGCAAGGAAGGAGAACACACGGCCCATCAAAAGAAAGAGCGGGGCACCGGGAGGGTGAGGCACTTGAAGTTTGTACGATACAGCGATGAACTCGCCACAGTCCCAGTAGCTGGCTGTTTCCTCCATGGTGAGCCAGTAGGTGGCAAGGGCTAATGCGAATACTAACCAACCAGTGATGTTGTTCGATTTCTGAAAATCCATGCTGTTTTCTTTGAATTTGAAGGGCGAAAATAGGGAAAATTAGTCTATACCAGAGAATTAAAAGTAGGCAGTAGGCAGACACCAGTAGGCAGTTGCGTTACACCTTCAACTTAACTTTGAGATGAGATGCAAATTGGACAGGGAAAGTTTTAGAAATCTATTTTCTGTACTACTCGAATTTCTGTGAAAACCCCGGCAAAGGATAGTAGTGCAAAGCTCAGCCTTGCGAGAGCCTTCGTTGAAGCGGGTTTGGTACCTTGCCGCTCTATATATTTTGACAAAAATCCGTGGATTGCCCTATTTCATACTGCCTACTGGTGTCTGCCAACTGGTGTCTGCCAACTGCCTACTTCACTTTTCGCCCTATTTATAAACGACAACATAAAACACAAGCCATAAAACAAAAATCAAAATGTAAGAAGTGGACACTATCCACCAGGCTGCTTTCTTTTCGCGCTTAGCAAAATAATGAACGCCATTCACCATGATCAGCACATAAAAAATTTCAAATAGGCTAATGGCCCTTAAAGGATACGCATACCGTTTTTCCACTTCGGTATAATCGAAAAAATTCATCATCGAGAAGGGATAGAAGGCTCTTATTTCGGGAAGTGTCGGGTCGGTTTGCACAGCCATGAACCACGCTATTTTTAAAACTTCGGGAAGCAGGAAGATAAACTCTGCGGCCATCACCACGCCCCAGCATTGACTAAAGGTGATGCGGAAACCAAACATGAAGCAGCCCACCCATAGTACAAACCCGATCACGGTAAACTTCCACAGATAAATAAATGGGATGGAGAAGAACTGGAGAGCACTGATCAATTGCAATATGGTGCCTTCGGGCCTGTCTTGAAGGAACTCGAAGGCAGCGGTTTCGTTTTCTATAAAAGATTTCTTTACAAAGAGCAACAATACAGACAGCAAACAGAGAATGATAAAGGTCAGCTTCTTGTTGGTATCAAAGGGCGAACTTAGTGCGTTTTCTTGTTGCATGGTATATTTTTGCAGATGCGAAGGTAAGTTTTTGTTTATTTGGATGCAGATATGAAATGGTGGTTCTTTCTCAGGAAATTTTTCTTTGGGTTGCTCACGTGGGCGATGGTCTGTGGGGCGTGGAGTTTAGTTGCACAAACCCCGGCCAAAAAGGATACAACCATTATCCTGATCAATAATATTGTCATGCAGATTGAAATCAATCAGGCCATGAATGATTTGTACAATTTCAAATTTGAAAAGGCCGAGCAGCAGTTCCGGTGGTTCAAACAAAAGTATGCGTGGCATCCCTTGCCCTATTTTTTGCTGGGGCTAAGTGAGTGGTGGAAGATCATGCCCAACACTAAAGCCACCCAATACGATGATCGCTTCATGGCTTATATGGACAGCTCGATCATGGTAGCAGAAAACCTTTTTAAGTCGCACCCCGAATACAAAGTAGAAGCTGCTTTTTTTCTTTCGGCAGCCCACGGTTTTAAAGGCCGGCTCCTTTCGGATGAAGAAAGGAAAAACTGGCGCAAGGCAGCCGTGGAGGGAAAGACGGCCCTCAACTACATGGAAATATGCCGGGAAAAAGAGCATTTAAGTCCCGAGTTGTTGTTTGGCGATGCGCTGTACAATTATTTTTCGGTGTGGGTGCCCGAAAATTATCCTTCACTAAGGCCGATCATGTGGTTCTTCCGCAAAGGCGACAAGCAGTTGGGGCTAAAGCAATTGAAAGAAGTTTCGTACAACGCTTTTTACACCCGCACCGAGGCCATGGTGTGGCTCATGCGCATATTGAACAGCTATGAAAACGATCAGCCGCGTGCCTTTCAGTTGGCTGAATATCTTTATCAAACCTATCCCGACAACCCATACTTTCATCGCTACTATGCAAGGATGCTATACGCCCGTGGATTGTATCCAGAGCTTGAGGGGCAATCAAAAAATATATTGCAACGAATAGACAGTGCCCAAATTGGTTATGAGGCAACCAGCGGCCGGTATGCAGCATTTTTTCTGGGGCAATTGTACGAGAGGCAAAGAAAGATTGACGATGCAAAGAAATATTATTCGTTGGCCGTGAAATATTCTGAAGAAATCGGGGCCACCGAGTCGGGCTATTATCTATTTTCGCTCATAGCCCTTGGCGAGATAAATCAAACGCAGGGAAACAAAGCCGAGGCAAAACGATATTTTACGGAAGTGAAAAAGAAATCCAACCGAAAAGATGAAGCCTTTAAGGATGCGAAACGAAGATTGAAGAATTTGGAGAAGGGTGATTGATTGGAGATTTGAGATGTGGGAGTTGAGATTAAATAGTTAATATTTTGGAACTGCGCGACTTTGTTGTCACCCCTATTTGGCTCATCATCATTTACATGGTGGCCTATATAATCCGTCCGTATGTAACGGATGAAGTAAACCGGGGATATTTTTTTCCGGCATTGACAGTAAAAGTGATTGGTGCATTGGCCATCGGTTTCATTTACCAGTTTTATTACAACGGGGGCGACACCTTTAATTATCACACACAAGGCAGCCGGCATATTTGGAATGCGGTAATGGATTCTTCGAATGGGTTAAATCTTCTTCTTGGCATTGATAGCCCCGGGTTATATAATTATTCATCCAAGATATTATTTTACAATGACCCAAGTTCGTTTTTTATTGTGCAGATAGCGGCTGTTTTTGACTTGTTTACTTTCTCAAGCTATTCGGCCACGGCCCTGCTATTTGCTATTGTAAGTTTTGCGGGCATGTGGCTTTTTTTTATGGCATTTTACGAGATAGCTCCACACATGCATAAGTGGATAGCCCTTTCCGCATTTTTTATCCCCTCGGTTTTTTTCTGGGGATCGGGGTTGCTCAAAGACACCATTACCTTGGCGGGAGTGGGGGCACTCACTTTTGCCATGAAGCGAGTGCTGATAGATAAGGAACTTAGGATAAGCACCCTGATTTTGTTTCTTATAAGCTCTTACGCCATTTTTTCTATAAAGAAATACGTTCTTATCTGCTTTTTGCCTGCGGGCATTTTGTGGGTTTACCTTAGCAACCTTAGCCAGATACGATCTTTGGCAATGCGGATGTTATTAGTTCCATTTATTGTACTGATTATTATTGGGTCTGGCTATTGGGCCATACTGAAAATTGGCGAAAACGATGAACGCTATTCACTTGCAAAAATCCCGGAAACGGCCCGTATCACTGCGTATGATATTGGATTTTATTCGGGGCGGGGGGCTGGTAGCACCTATAACCTGGGCGACCTGGACGGCACCTTTGGAAACATGTTTAGCAAAGCCCCGGAGGCAATAAACGTAACACTTTTTAGGCCCTATTTCTGGGAAGTCAGAAACCCCTTGATGGCCATATCAGCCTTTGAAAGTTTTTTATTTTTGGTGTTCACTATTTATGTCTTGATTGCCCAACGCAATAGGATCACTAAGATGTTCACCAACCCGAATATTGTTTTTTGCTTAGTCTTTAGCATTACGTTTGCTTTTGCTGTTGGAATTTCCACTTACAATTTCGGAACGCTGGTCCGGTATAAAATTCCTTTGTTGCCTTTTTATGTAATGGCCCTCGGTTTTATGTTTGACTATTCGAACAGGGAAAGGAATGTTGATGAATTGGAAGCGACCGAATAATTTTTAATTACAGTCTGCTGTCCATTTTCTCCCAGTTGATCGCGAAGGATTTTATCTTCAATTAATTTTTGCAGGGCAAGTGTCCACTCTTCCTCGGAGGATGCAAGCAATCCATTTTCTCCGTGTTTAATAATTTCCACATTTACGCCCACGGGTGAGGCAACTGTCGGGATTTGCAACGCCATATATTGAAGGGCCTTGAAACCACATTTGCCTTTTGCCCACTCATCATCGGGCAAAGGCATGATGCCAATATCCAAGTTTAAAAGATCTTCCACTTCTGTGTTGGCATTCCATTTCACAAAAGTAAGTCTGTTCAATTGAAGTTCTGGAGCTTGATCGGCAATAACCAGAAAGGAAACAGAGGAAAACTGTGATTCGATTTTTTGTAAGACCAATTCTATTCCTTGAAGGTATTTTAGGGTTGAATGTGACCCCGTCCACCCAATCACAACCTGCCCATCAATTTTTTTTGGATGATAGCGAGATGGATTGTGGTTGGCTTCATCATCAATGGTGGTGGGGTTGTAAATAGCTTTTGGATTACATGGGAGCGTAAAGTTTTTAAGGTAGTCATTGCCACAGCTTACTTTGTAACTCCACCGGCAAATACTTTTTACTTTCGATCGCCATTTTAAAAAATTTAGCAAGGCCGGTTCGCTTACCCTGTCAGTAAGCCAGATGGCATCATCAAAATCGTAAATGATTTTCTTTAGTAGAATTTTGGCGAGTATCCATTCAAAAATGGGTGGCCCCAGAGGGGCTGTCTCGCGGTGGATGAAAATGAAATCGAAAGAAGGTGCGATACCGATTGCGTAAATCCGTTTTAAGTACCCAATCAAAAGAATCCACAATTTCTGAAAAGGATGCCCCGGCCTAAAAAATAATTGCCAGTTACTTGCAGAGAGAAAGCTCTGTGTTCGAATTTGGTGCCCCTTGCTTTTTAGGATGGCAAAGTATTGCTCGAACCGAAAGCGCTGCGAGGGGGCTTGATGTAGGGGATAGGGTATTAGGAAAAGGATTTTCATGGTAACTTGCCGCAAAATTGCAGAATAAAGAGGATTCATTTATGAAGGTCGTAAACGAAATTATAACCGGGCAGATAGAATATAGCATTGAGTCTTCGGGCAGAAAGTGGTTTGATTGGCCAGAGATGTGGCGCTACCGCGAACTGTTTTATTTTTTCACCTGGCGCGATATAAAAATCAAATACAAGCAAACCACCTTGGGGTTTTTGTGGGCAATCCTTCAGCCCCTGTTGATGATGATCATCTTTACGTTTTTCTTTGGACGGGCACTAAACATACCTTCGCAAAACCTTCCATATCCTGTCTATGTTTTTTCGGGTTTGCTCATTTGGAATTTATTTTCCTCCGGTCTCACCAGTGCCTCCAACAGCATGGTGAACAACGCGGGCATAATCAAGAAGATTTATTTTCCGCGCCTCATCATTCCGGTGTCATCCATCTTGGTGGCTCTGTTTGACTTTCTCATGGCCTTTATTTTGTTTGCCGGCATACTCTTATATTATCAGCAACCGGTTTTATGGATAGCAATTGTTATTTGGCCGTTGTCTATTGCAGTTGGAATTATTGCCACCCTGGGGTTGGGCTCGTGGCTGGCGGCATTAAATGTAAAGTACCGCGACTTCCGGTATGTGATACCATTTCTGGTGCAAGTGCTTTTCTTTCTTACCCCGGTCATTTATCCAATTTCACTTTTGAAGTATCCGGTTCTGCAATACATATTGGTGTGCTCGCCCATGTATGCGGCCGTGGAGTTGTTCCGGTTTCCCATCACGGGCGTGATGCCTGATTTATACTTTTTAGCCATAAGCCTTTTGTCGGGATTGATTTTGTTAATGGCCGGTGTTTTTTATTTTAAAAGAACGGAAGATTTTTTTGCGGATTTTGCCTAAGCAATATGAAACCCATCCTCGAAATACAAAACCTCTCTAAAAAATACCAGTTACAACACATGGCCGGTGGATACCTGAGCTTGCGCGAGCGAGTGGCGAACTCATTTAAATTTAACAAAGACCAAACCGAAGACTTTTGGGCTTTAAAAGATGTTTCCTTCGAAGTGCAAGCGGGAGAATCCATTGGTATCATTGGTCGCAACGGTGCCGGAAAATCCACGCTGCTTAAAATTCTTTCTAAGATTACACCACCTACCACAGGCCGAATCATTTCGCGGGGGCGAATTGCCAGTCTGCTCGAAGTGGGCACGGGCTTCCACCCAGAACTTACGGGCAGGGAAAATATTTTCTTCAATGGTTCCCTGTTGGGCATGAAACGTATGGAGATCGCAGCCAAGTTTGACGAGATCGTGGACTTTAGCGGGGTAGAGAAATTTTTGGACACACCCCTCAAGCATTATTCGAGTGGCATGCAATTGAGATTGGCCTTTGCTGTGGCCGCTTTTTTGGAGCCAGAGATTTTGATTATAGATGAAGTGCTGGCCGTGGGCGATGCAGAGTTTCAAAAAAAATGTTTGGGCAAGATGGAGGATGTGAGCAAGAGCGGGAGGACGATTTTGTTTGTGAGCCATAATCTGGGCGCAGTTGAAAACCTGTGTAAGCGTGCTGTGCTATTGGACCAGGGCAGAATCCTTCTTGCCAATGATGTCCATAAGGTTATTCAATCGTATCAGTCTTCTTTTTCCCATGCAGGTACCAATCATTGGGAAGTAATCCTCAAAAATGATCAGGCAATATTTCTTTCAAAAGCCAACCTATCGTTAACTGGTTCCCAGCCAAACCAAACCTTGAACGTTATAAGCGAAATCACTTCGGCCGCATTCCATAAAGATGTGTTTTTAGCATTTGATGTTTCCAATTCTATTGGGATTACCATCTTCCAGGCAATACCAAACCTTACGCCCTTTATAAAGTATGGATCGGTTAAGCAAATCGTTCGCACAGAAATTGAATTGCCTCCCCTGATTCCGGATTATTATAAAATTTCCATCTGGATGGGAACTCACAATACCGAAACCCTTTGTTGGGAAAAGGAAATTCTTGGTTTTGAAATAACAGAATCGCCAACCGAAGGAAGAAATTTTCCACACTCGCACCAAAACGGATTTTTAGTACCCAATTCAAGAATTGTAAATGGCTAAGAGACTAGTCAAGGAAGTGCTACGCCTAGGAGGCGTTGAGTTGACCCGGTTTGATAAATCGAAAAAACCTTATCAAGTATCTTATAAAAAATATCAATCTTACACGATGGTACCAGAAGGTGCATTTATACTTAATCTGGATTTATGCAACCGGTTCAAAAACGTAAAAGGTGATTTTGTGGAATGTGGTGTTTGGCGCGGAGGCATGAGTGCCGCAATTGCCGAGGCATTAGGTCACGATCGGCAGATTCATCTTTTCGATAGCTTTCAGGGGCTGCCCGCAGCAAAAGACATTGATGGCCGGGAGGCACTTGCCTGGCAAAGTGACATTACCTCACCGGGCTACTTTGAAAATTGCAAAGCAGAGGAATCCTATGTAGTACAAGCAATGAAATTGGCTGGTCACAAAAAATATCAAACCTATCCAGGTTGGTTTAATGAAACCCTTCCACAATTTGGAGCGCATTCAATTGCGATTTTGAGATTGGATGGCGATTGGTACGATTCGATCATCGTTTGTTTAGATCATCTTTTCCCAAAGGTGGTGGAGGGCGGAGTTGTGTTGTTGGATGATTACTACACGTGGGATGGATGTGCTAAAGCCGTGCATGATTATCTGGCTAAAACAAAATCACCGAGCCGTGTCTATCAATGGAACAATCAAATAGCCTATCTAATCAAAAAAAATTGAGTACCCAATACGACCATACAATAGCTAATCATAATTTGGTTGCACCTCGCGAAGTGGTGCCATTGGTAATGGAATTGGTAAAGCCACAAAGTGTGTTGGATGTAGGCTGTGGAATAGGCAATTGGCTAAAGGTTTTTGAAGAGCAAGGCATTGTTGATTACAAAGGAGTGGATGGAAGTTATTTGGATAAGAACTTACTGAAAATACCGATCCATAATTTCGAAGCCCGTGATTTGCAACAATCCTTTTCATTGGGGCGTAAGTTTGATCTGGTTGTATCTTTGGAAGTGGCTGAGCACCTGGATGAAAGATATGCAGATCAATTTGTGCAGACGTTGGTTAACCATGGAGATATTATTTTATTTTCAGCGGCAATACCCGGGCAGGGCGGCCAAAACCACCTGAATGAACAGTGGCCTGAGTATTGGCAAAAGAAGTTTGAAAAGCATGGATTTTACTTTCATGATCTGATCCGCCAACTGATATGGAACAACACTAAGGTGGAGTGGTGGTATCGCCAAAACATTTTTTTGCTCACCAAATCAAAACCTAAAGCAGGAGCACCAAAAAATATTGCATTGGTGCACCCGGAACTGTTCAGCCTTTCAATAAGAAACCATAACCACTATGTTCATAGTTTAACAAATGGCAGGCATGGCATACTGAGTGGTTTACAAGTTTTCCGGAATTCAGTTCTCTTTAAAATCCGTTCGTTGCTGAATGGCGAAAAATGAAAAGTGGCATTTCCATTATTGTTTGTTGTTATAACAGTGCAGCCCGCATTCCGGCCACTTTGAAACATTTGTCTTTGCAGCACACAGCCCCTAACCTAGACTGGGAAATTATTTTGGTTGATAATGCATCCACCGACAACACCCAGCAAACGGCTAAGGAGGCATGGGAAAAACTCGGTACCAATGTTGATTTTAAAATCGTTGAACAACCAAAGAAAGGCCTCGCCAATGCGCGCGAAATGGGTGTACAAAAGGCAAAATATGATGTATTGATCTTCTGTGATGATGACAATTGGTTTGAAAAGGACTATGTTCAAAACGCCTTCACAATTATGAAAAGCAATGCACAAATCGGGGCACTGGGGGGAAATGGTATAGCAATTTCAGATGAACCTTTGCCTGCATGGTTTGAAAAGAACAAATTTTGCTATGCCAGTTTTCCTCAAGCGGATAAAGAGGGGGATTTGATTGATCCCGTTTCAACTTTGTATGGAGCCGGCCTGGTTGTGAGCCGCGAAGCGTTGGAATTATTATCAAATAAAAAGTTTAAACCATTGCTAACTGATCGGGTCGGATCAATGCTTACCTCTGGTGGTGATACCGAGCTTTGTTATGCATTAAGGTTGGTTGGGTATAAATTATGGTATTCTGAAACCCTAAAATTCTCCCATTACGTGCCGTCTTCACGATTATCAGAAGCCTATCTTTGCAAGTTGGTTTCAGCCATGTCGTATTGCAGCGGCATGCTTATTATTTATGGGTATGTGCTCAATGAAAAGCATATAAACGGCTTCACTTGGTTGAAGGATGCAACCTATCAGGTATTTTTTTTAATTGGCTCAGTACTGAAATATCTGTTTGGCAGGGCCTCACTGTTAGAAAAAAAATTGAATTTAGCCTTCTCCTGTAGCAGAGTTCAAAGTGTTTTTCACCAACTTGGATATTATAGATTCCGATACCAACAAGTTTTGCAATTGAAAAAGTAAGTTGACAACCCATGAAGGCATTTCTAAAAAGAAGAGTGGAACTCACGGTAAGAGGAATCAAGTCGATCTATTGGTTATTGCTAAACATCGGTTACCGTTTGAATTTCTTTTCGGTTAGTAGGATACCCATATTCATTAATAATTTCAATCGTCTTGCATACCCTCTTCAGTTGATTCGTTTTTTAGAACAATGTGGGTTTGAGAAAATTATTATAATAGACAATAAATCCACCTATCCTCCTCTACTTGAATATTATCGCGGCTGTCCACATAAGGTAATTCAACTCGACCATAATTACGGTCACTTGGCATTTTGGAAGTCGGAGCTCTATAGCAAATTTAAATGGGATTATTTTGTTTACTCCGATCCAGATGTTTTGCCTGTGGAGGAATGTCCAAAGGATTTTATAGTCCGCCTTAAATCCGTGCTCGATAAAAACAGCCACTTGGATAAAATTGGATTTGGCATTAAGATCGATGACCTACCGGCCACATTTCGATTAAAAGAAAAAGTAATAGCTTATGAGAAACGGTATTGGCAAAAGGAGGTTCAGCCGGGTATCTATGATGCGCCAATAGATACTACCTTTGCGTTGTATAAACCTTTGTCAAATTTAAAGAATGGAGAAGTATATACATTAAACGCATACAGATTGAGCCACCCGTATATGATCCGCCATTTATCTTGGTATGTCGATTCATCCAACTTATCCGAGGAAGAAAATTATTATGCAAGGACAAGCAATGCATCTTCAAGTCTTGTCAATCAGGAAAGCGGACAACAGGTTATTTATTAGGTTGTCAATTAAAAAACATTGAAATACAATTATGTTCAATACTGGTATTGTTGTTAAAGCAAAGGGTGTTGCGGACAGGATAAGATATGGAGAAATTAATTATGTCCCCAAAAAGATAATAGTCCCCAAAAAATTGATCCAATCCAAATCGCAGGCTTGGGTTGGTCTCGAAAAAATTATTGCCGATATAATAGAGTTCACTCGCATTGAAAAGAATACAGCATTAGAATTTGGTGTTGAATTTGGTTATTCAACTGCTGTGTTTGCCAATTATTTCAAAAAAGTTACTGGCGTAGATATTTTTACTGGCGATGAACATGCAGGTCATCATGGTGATATTTATGAAATGACCAAATTCAACCTGGCAGATTTCGAAAATATTGAGTTGATCAAATCTGATTACAGGGATTATATAAAAAGTGAAGACCACTTCTTTGATCTTATTCATGTGGACATTATCCATACCTATGAGGATACTTACGCGTGTGGTTTGTGGAGTGCTCAACATTCCAAGTGCACTCTGTTTCATGATACACAGAGTTTTTCCGATGTAAAAAAGGCAGTGGCTGATATTGCAAACAAAACCGGCAAAAAATTTTATAATTACCGGGAATGCAACGGGTTGGGGATAATTGTTTGAAGCAGGAATGAATTCGCCCAAGGTTTCTGTAATTATCCCCAACTACAATCATGCTGATCACTTAAATCAGCGGATTGAAACTGTTCTTAATCAGACATACAAGGATTTTGAATTAATAATCCTGGATGATTGCTCTACCGATAACAGCAAAACAATAATTGAATCTTATCGCTCACATCCTGCCGTATCCAAAATTCATTTCAATGAATCCAATAGTGGCTCGCCATTCAAACAATGGGAGAAAGGTGTTTCCTTTGCAAAGGGAGAATGGGTTTGGATTGCTGAGAGTGATGATTATGCCGATGAAAAGTTTTTAGAGATTTTGATTTCCTCCGTTGGAAACCAAAGCAACATAGGCCTTATGTACTGTGATTCAAACATTGTAATAGACAATGTTGTTATAGAAGCCACATTTGCAACCCATAAAAACAAAAGATTCAATACCGTCCGCTGGAGTAAAAACTATTTTAACAAGGGTTTGGAAGAAATCGAAAACTACCTATTGCCAGGTGGCACCATCAACAATACAAGCGCTGTACTTTTCAATAGAGCAGTATTTTTAAAAGCGAATCCGTTCGATCTTGCACTTCGGTACATTGGCGACAAATATTCTTTCATTAAAGTACTTGCTTTCACCGATGTGGTTTATGTCAGTCAACGCTTGAATTATTTCCGGGATCCCTTCAACACCAAACATACAGATAAATTTATTTATTATTTCTATGAGCAATTTCTGGTGTTTGACTGGGTGCATAAAAACCTGAAAATTGAAGACAAAAAGAAATTTATGGATGGATTCTATGGCAACACACGCAATTCATTATTCCGGGATTGGGGCAGTGTGAAAGTATTTCTCTATAAAGAATTATTTGTATTGAATCCAAAATTGTTTTTGAGGAGTATTTTAAACAACCTCTATCAATCCATAAGATCAGCCGGAAGGCACCATTCCCTCTAAAGCATGACTATACGCATACTGGATTATTTTCATCGCAAGGGTTTTTACAGAGCACTAAACTTTTTAAGTCAGGCTATGTATTTTTTAAAAGGATTCGGTTATGTGAAGTCAACTTATCAAAAGCAATTCCGCGCATATGAATATAAAGTCAGAGGCGTAACCTTCCTCAGCATGGGGCCTGGTTGGGCCTATGATCTTGATTACTTAAAAGAACTGTTGGTTTCCACCTATTGCCATCAATACCTTCCGCAATCAGGAGATTGTGTGGTGGATATTGGATCTGGATTAGGAGAGGAAGTGGTTGTTTATGCTTCTTTAGTTGGAAAGGGTGGTTCCGTTCACGCATTGGAAGCAAATCCTTCCACCTATGGAGGTTTGAAATATATGTGCAAACAAAATAAGTTTGCTTGGGTGAAGGCTCATCATACAGCCATTTATAATTCTGATGGTGTTGTTACCATTGAAGATGATGCGGAAAATTATCTCACCAATACCATCAATGTATCCCAAGCAAGCAAACCTGGTTTTAAAGTTGAAGCGAAAACTCTTGATACATTGGTGAAGGAAAATGACATAACCAGAATAGATTTCCTTAAGTCAAATATTGAAGGTGCAGAGCAGTACCTTATCGAAGGCATGCAGAATTCCATTAACCTGATAAAAAATGTCTGTATATCATGTCATGATTTCCGGCATATTTATCACAACCATGGCGAGTTTTACATGACAAAGAAAAAAGTAAAGATTTTTTTTGAGGCCAATGGTTTTGAGGTTGTCGTGCGCAACACCGGTAACCGTGTGGTAGATGACTATATTTACGCCACAAACAAAAGTATCAAGTAATATTTCATGTCCCACATTCTTTTCTATGCTCCCTTTAATCAGCGTTCGAGGGATACGGAATCTTTGATGATTGCTTTTCTTCAACAAGGGCATCAGGTTACTTGCCTAAGTCAGCAGGAAGGTAACCTTATCAATGATTTTTTAAATACAAAGGGAGTGCATGCTTCTTCTTATGTGTTGCCTGGTGAACGAAGTGGTTGGTGGTATTACTTTCGACACCTTGTTTACTTCATCCGGTTTTGTTGGAAACAAAATATTGAAATTGTTTACAGCCATTTAGAGCCAGCCAATTTTGTTGCTGCAATTGGTCAATATTTTATTGCAGGTAAAACATATTTATGCAGGCACCACATAGATGAGGGACTGCTCTACCAATTTGATAAGGACTTGTACTATAGAGTGACCTACCGACTTGCCCGTAGGATAATTGTTGTTTCAGATCATGCAAAAAAATATATGATAGAAAAGGAGAAAATTCCTGAAAGAAAAATTATTCATATAAACCTTGCCTATAACTTTGAACTTTACAGAATTCCCTCCGAAAAGAAAATTATTGAACTCAGGAATCAATTTAATTCGCAGGTGTTGCTGTTGGCAGCCTGCCGTTTGACATCATTCAAGCGCCCAGAACTTACCATTCGTGTGGTTAAGGAATTGAGTGATCAAGGGTTGGATGTAAAATTGATAATTCTGGGTAAAGGTGAAATGTATGACAGCCTTCAAGGGCTGGTTCTTAGTTTAAGTTTACAGGATAAGGTTTTTATGCCCGGCTATGTTGATAATATTTTGGAATATATGGCTGCCGCAGATTTTTTTATTCACCCTTCGTTATTAGATTCAAGCTGTGTTGCAGTGAAAGAAGCTGGTCTTGTAAAACTACCAGTAATTGTTTGCCATGGGGTGGGCGATTTTGATGAATATCTTATTCATGGGAAGAACGGCTTTTCGGTTTCTAAGGAAAAATTTGTGCATGAAGCGGCAAGCATTATTGCTCAGAATTATCAAAACAAAGATTTGCTTAAAACGATTGGTGCAAGACTTAGGCAGTCTGTTCTTGAACTCTTTACCATTGAAAATGTACTGCACCAATACCGGACTTTAAACCAAGTAAAAAATTGAGTTTTACCGCACCAATATTTTCAATTGTTGTTCCAACTTACAACCGGGCACATTTGATTGGCAAAACAATTGAATCTGTTTTGCAACAGGACTTTACTGACTTTGAGCTTCTGATAGTTGATGACGGTAGCCGAGACAATACGGAAGAGGTAGTGCGGAAGTTTGGGGATCCACGGATACAGTACTTTAAAAAGATGAATGCAGAACGTGGCGCAGCCCGCAACTTTGGTGCCGCGGCCGCCAAGGGCCAATATATTAATTTTTTTGACTCTGATGACATCATGTATTCAAATCACTTGAGTATTGCCCACAAATTCCTTAGTCAAGTAAGAGAACCTGAATTCTTTCATTTGGGGTATGACTATAAATTTGAAGATGGTGCCCTGATTAAACAAGTGAATGATTTTAATGATAAAATTAAAGAAGTGATATTGTTTGACAACAGATTAAGTTGCAACGGTGTATTCTTACGAAAGGATATAACCGA
>JANOQB010000356.1:0-2802 GCA_031422215.1 Cytophagales bacterium
GAACTCATGTAAGTAGAAAAGAATTTGTTCGAATAACTCCACTGTCAGTTTGTTTAATCTTAATTCGTCAGCCGATGGCATGGCACACAACTCGTTAATATCCGCAGCTTGAGATGTGTTAAGCGTCATCTCCCGTCTCGGATGCAATACCCTTGCACCAGGCTTCAATACCTCCAGCTTTTAATATCCGCTCCTTTGGGCGCACTCTCCGAAATGCGTTTCAAAATTTTAGGAAGGTACAGGGTGTTGTAGCGGAGGCGCGAAATGTAATTGGGATTTTGCTGGTCGCCATTCCAGCAATGCTCGGCACGGTCGCCATAGTCCACCTCGCCTTTGTAAAATGGATTTTGTGTTTTTTTCAAAAAGTCCTCCATTAAGTACACGGCATTGTTGAGATAGTAATTGTCCATGTCGCCACAATAGATATGTATTTTTCCTTCCAGCTTGGGGCCCAGCGTTTTCCAATCGCGTTGCAGTATGTGGCGCAAATCGTAATTTTCTTTCCAATATTCGGCCACGCTTTTGTCTATCTCACCCGTCTCTTTATCAAAAATCCTTTTGGGATAACCATCATCTCCTTGTGGAGAATACACCGCCTCCCAAATATCCCATTGCTGGCCCGACCGTGACTTTGTGCCCAGTGCCAACTCATAGTGGTTGGTCTCCTGCATGGTGTTTTGAATTTGGCCCAAATAATTTCGGTGGGCCGGGCGAGCAAGTTTTTTAAACTCGCTGTCGTACCAATAGGCGTTCTTGTCTTTGTAAATATCCACCAGACAATATGCCCTAAAGTCGATGGGGTCGGGGCAGGCTGCAAAGCATCCATTGAATTCATCGGGGTAAAACATTTGCACGGCAAGCGCTTCCCACCCGCCCGTAGAGCCGCCATACGTAAAGCGCGCCCAGCCCTCACCGATGCCACGAAATTTGGTTTCAATTTCGGGCAGCAACTCTTTCATAATGGCATCGCCCCAAGGCCCCATGCTGGCGGAGTTTACGGCATACGAATCATCGTAGTAGGGAGTGGCATGTTGGATTTCCACCACCAGAAAACGAGGAAAATTCTTTCCAACCCATTGCTTATAAAAATTATAGGCTTCCTGTTTTTGAAATTTGTTGTATCCGTAAATACCAAAGCGCGGGATATAGTCGCTCGTGTCCATTTTAGGATCGGGAGCTTCGGTACTAAATCCACCAAAGTCGCTGGGAAAGTGCCCGTGATAAATCATCAATGGATAATGTGCATTCGGATGCTCATCGAACCCTTCGGGCAAGAGAACATGAGCACCAACATACATGGGCCTGCCATAAAATTCACTTAGCATTTTACTCTGCACTTTTATGTGCTTCACATACTTGGTGTCTTTCGGTTCTTCGATGGGCGGAATTTTTTGATCCATCACTACGCTGATGGTTTCGTTTTTTGCCTGGTCAATTTTAATTTTTAGCGGCTTGCTGAAAAAGTTGCCCGGCTTTCTGTTCCATTGCTGGCCTTCGCCTTGATCGGGCGGGAGTTTTACGGTGTGGCCGGTTTTCAAATTGAATGTCTCGTAACTGTTTATCAAAGCCTGGACAAAATAATCCCCGGAAGGGACATTTTTTAAACTCTGTATAGGGAAGCCAAAGGCCGAGCCATCTACTACAATATCCTCACCTGGCTTCATGCCCTCTACATCAAGCCCAAACACAAGTTGTGTTTCCAATCCATCGCTTATTTGAAAACGTGGCTCGGCCTTTTCGTTTGAAGAAAGCAACAACAGCAATCGGCCATCTTGGGCCTGGTCGCTCATCTCTTTTGAGAAGGAGATCGAAAATTTAAATGAGCCTTGTGTGCTTTCTCCGGCAGGAACACATTGAGCAAGGATGAAGAAAACAAAAATGGAAAGTTTGTTGAGTTTCATGATCTGTTGGATTTACGGATGAATGTAAATCAATTGCAAAGGCTTTGCAATATCGATTTTGTCAATGGCAAATTTGGCTCTCCACGACCTAAAGGTCGTGGCAATTCAATACGGCTTCTGGCCCATGTAATTTCCGGCAGGGCTGTAGTTGGCCACCACCAAAAGCTCGCCCCCTTTGCAAACCGCCACACCAAACCCCACATGCGTAGTGTTCTTCCACACCATCTGAGTATAGTGGCCGGTCTTGTACCAATTGCTTCCGGTGAGTGGCCCATATTTATAATCTTTGATTTCGTTGTACCAGCTATTGGATGCATCCAACGCTTTATAACTGTCTGCATCGCTGCCCCAGAAAATATTTTCGCCATGCGCCTGCGCCCACACACCGGATTGTGGCCTGTGTTCAAACGCGCAATTATCGGAAGCTAATTTATTGGCCCAGGCCTGCGCATAGTTTGATAAGTCGGCAGACCATTGTAAGGAGGGCGAGCCTACATCGGCACGCGCCTTATTGTGGTGATCCAATGCTTCTTGTGCATCCTTTTGAGAAATCTTTGATCCTGTAATGGAAGGAACAGTTTGAGCGTGCAATGAAATGGCACAACCAACTGCGAAAGCAAAAATCAAGATGGTTTTGTTTTTCATAAGGTGAGTTAATTTTTTTTGATCATCGGCCTTCGCTTCTCAACAGCGCACAAATTTTATAACGCTCATCATGGTCCTCTTGATATACCGCATCCAACAATTTAACCACGTGATCAATGCCAATGCGCGTTGCCCACTCAAACGGGCCATAAGGATAATTGGTGCCCAACTTCATGGCAAGATCAATGTCGCTGCGGGTGGCGGTACCCTCTTCCAGCGCACAGTATGCCTCATTGATGACCGAGCAAATTACACG
>JANOQB010000357.1:0-6600 GCA_031422215.1 Cytophagales bacterium
GATAATGATCGAGTAAAAATGAATGCGATGAGAACGATTTAGTTTAAAACTTGACAACTGAAGCGATTGAATATAGAAATAAATCAACGGCCCAATCGGCATCACAATTACTAATGGAATAACCAGAGAGAAGATGCTCCAAAAAGTAGAGTTTTTTGTAATCTGTAGATTGAGCAAATACAAATTCAGACAAGCCAACGAAATAAGGAAAAGCAGTATGGCCAATAGTTTGTTGGCATATAATTTTTCTTTTTTGAAATAAAGTAAAAAGCTGATGATGAAGCCCTGAATGGTGCCCAACAAAATGATGATGTCCAATGGATTATCTTTCAGCATAAACAAAGTTAAAAGAATCCTCTTTGTTCCGTTTCAGCACTACTGATTGACTAATGTTGTAGCAACTTGAAAACAAAAAACCTTCGCATTGCTAACCAGTTTTTTTTGATGATATCGCCAAGCTATTACTTATCTAGCTCAAAGCTTAGTTTAGCATTGATCCGCTATTCGGTGATTTTACCTTTCCCTACCACGGCACTCAGGTTGCCAATGTATTCGTCATGCTACTCACAATCCCCCTTTGTTAATCTTGGTTGCTGACCAACATTTACGTCCTTAACTTCCTATCCATTCATCGACATCAAAAACTCTTCATTGTTGCGAGTGCCTTTCATGCGGCTTTGCAAAAACTCCATAGCTTCCACAGAATTCATATCGGCCATAAACTTGCGCAAAATCCAAACGCGCTGAAGTTCTTCTTCTTTCATCAACAGGTCTTCGCGCCTAGTGCCCGAAGCAGGAACATCTATGGAAGGGTACATCCTTCTGTTGGAAAGTTTGCGGTCCAATTGCAATTCCATATTGCCAGTGCCCTTGAATTCCTCAAAAATAACCTCGTCCATTTTAGAACCGGTGTCGATCAGCGCTGTGGCAATAATGGTGAGCGAGCCACCGTTTTCAATTTTGCGGGCCGCACCAAAAAAGCGTTTTGGTTTATGCAAAGCATTCGCATCCACACCACCGGAAAGGATTTTTCCAGAAGATGGAACAACCGTATTGTAAGCACGCGCTAACCGCGTGATGGAGTCTAAAAGTATCACAACATCATGGCCGCACTCAGTCATGCGTTTTGCTTTTTCCAACACAATACTGGCAACTTTTACGTGACGCTCGGCCTGCTCGTCAAATGTAGAGGCCACTACTTCGGCTTTCACGCTGCGGGCCATGTCGGTAACTTCTTCAGGCCGCTCGTCAATGAGCAACACGATCAAATATACTTCCGGATGGTTTTCGGCAATGGCGTTGGCGATATTTTTCAACAGCACTGTTTTGCCTGTTTTAGGTTGCGCTACAATCATACCGCGCTGTCCTTTCCCGATGGGGGCAAAAAGATCTAAAATGCGCGTGGAAAGATTATCGTGCGTGGTGCTGAGTTTTAATTTTTGTTCGGGAAAAAGTGGGGTGAGATATTCAAACGCAACCCGGTCGCGGATTTCTTCGGTGGTCTTGCCATTGATGCTGTCCACTTTGAGCAGCGCAAAATATTTTTCGCCTTCTTTCGGTGGCCGTATCTGCCCTTTTACGGTGTCTCCCAATTTTAATCCAAACAATTTAATTTGTGATGGCGAAACATAAATATCATCGGGGCTTGCCAAGTAGTGGTAGTCGGATGAGCGAAGGAATCCATAACCATCTTGCATAATCTCCAACACACCTTCGTTGGAAACCACACCATCAAAATCGCGGATAAGGTTTTCCTTTCTATTCTGTTGATTTTGATTGGGATTTTGGTACGGCCTTTCTTCACGCGTTTCTTTAGGTGCCGTTTCAGCTACTTCAGCAACGGGTAAATTTTCGGGTGCCTCATCAAAGTTGGAATTACCTTTGTTCTCCTCTACGTCCATGCTGCTGTTTTGCACCATTTCGTCATTGCCAAGTTCTTTCTCTTCTTCTTTTGGCAAGGTGGCGGCAACTTCCGGAGCAACATTTTCCCTTCTGCGGGGGCGCATTTTTCGCTCGGGCTCATTGACGACTTGTTTTGGCGATGCGGATTGTTCGGTACCTCCTCCTATTGCCTGCTGATCGAGGATTTTGTAAACCAAGTCCTGCTTAGCAAGTTTTTTTGCGTTTTTCACTCCTAAGCCTTCTGCAATTTCCTTTAATTCAGAAAGCAGCCTGACATTCAGGTCATCAATTGTGTGCATGTGATTTAAAAAAAGATTAGATAGTAAAAGAAAATTTATTGAGTTGTTCTATGCCGATAGACAGCAAAAATCAAAAACATTTATAGACGTTTGAAAAAGAGATCGTAAGTACAGGGTTTATATCGTTGACGGCCTGATCGGCCTGCGATGACAGTGCAAGTATAGTTCAAAATCGAATCAAATCAAATTCGGACAAAAAATTATTGGCTAATTTTGGCACCTCAATATATTAAAGTATGCTAACACTTCAGATTTTGCGCGAACACACCAATTCAGTTTTGGATGGTTTAAAAAAACGAAACCTTCACGATGCAGAGAGCCTGGTGCAACAAGTTATTGAAAATGATCGCTTGCGCAGAGAAACCCAAAATACATTAGACGCAATAAAAGCCAAGTCGAACACAGACTCAAAAAAAATCGGTGACCTTATGAGAGCTGGCCATACGGATGAAGCCAACGCCATGCGGGCCGCTATTGCATCGGACAAAGAAAAAGTAAAAGCATTGGAGGAAAACCTCTCTGAATTTGAAAAGAATCAACTCGATATACTTTATAAAATCCCCAACGTGCCAGCCGCCATTGTGCCCGCAGGAAAAAGTGCGGAGGATAATATAACAGTACACGAACATGGTACCATTCCCGTATTGCCATCGGATGCGTTGCCCCATTGGGAGTTGATAAAAAAATATGACATCATCGATTTTGATCTCGGCATAAAAATTTCGGGTGCAGGTTTCCCGGTGTATAAAGGCAAAGGTGCAAGACTTCAGCGCGCCCTCATCAATTTCTTTTTGAACGAAGCCGGCAAAGCCGGATACACCGAAATACAACCTCCCATTGTGGTGAACGAAGCGAGTGGCTATGGAACAGGCCAACTTCCCGACAAGGAAGGACAAATGTATTTTGTGAATGCCGATGGACTTTACCTGATACCAACAGCCGAAGTGCCCATCACAAATTTATATCGCGATGTTATTTTAAATGAAGATAACCTGCCTGTAAAGAACGTGGGATATACACCTTGCTTTCGCAGAGAAGCAGGCAGTTGGGGTGCGCATGTGCGAGGGCTAAACCGCCTTCATCAATTTGATAAAGTGGAAATCGTGCAGATAAGCAAGCCAGGAGATTCGTATCGCATTTTGGATGAGATGTGTTTACATGTGCAAAGCCTTTTGGAAAAATTGGAGTTGCCTTACCGCAAACTTTTATTGTGCGGTGGCGATATGAGTTTCAATTCTGCTGTTACCTATGACATGGAAGTGTTTTCCGCAGCGCAGCAACGTTGGCTGGAGGTGAGTTCCGTCAGCAACTTCGAAACCTTTCAAGCCAACCGGTTGAAATTGCGCTACAAAAACAAAGACGGCAAAATGCAATTGTTGCATACACTCAATGGCAGTGCCTTGGCGCTTCCTCGGATTGTGGCAGCATTGCTGGAAAACAATCAAACCAAAGACGGAATCATAATCCCCAAAGTGTTGGTGCCTTATACAGGGTTTGATGTGATTTAGCGGATCAAACTGTATTGATCTTTTTGCGTAGGTTGCTGTATGGACTGCACATCAGATCAAGTAAAAATTTGAACCTTAGGCACATTAGGACATAGGGGTTTTCACATAGAGGTTTTGATCAATTTAAAATCACGGCAAAAAAAAGGGACTCGCCTTCATCGCTTGCCAACTTTAGTAGAGTATAAATCACTGGGAAAAGTCAAACCTTGTTACTTTAAATGATGTCATGCAAAACTTATAAAGTAGTGTAAGACTGAGCCTGCCTACCGATCAGGCAGGGTCCTCTAAGGCGATTTAACTTTAGTCTAATCAGTTTTCGTCCCGATAGTTATTGGGATCAAACTGATGGGTTCCATCGTTTTGCGTAACATCAGTCACTTAAAATAAAAATAAATTGAATAAATTCTCCATTTTTAAATCCAACTAAACCCTACATCAAATGAAAAAGAAAATCTTTATTGGTCTTGGCGTGTTTGCCATGCTCGTTGTTGCGTTCCTGTTTTATGCCAACAACAGAAATAGAACCTTGAGCCCTCCCGGTTCTGCGGAACTGTCGGTTGGCGATCTGAAAGTTTCCATCCCGTACAGCAGGCCATCGGTTCGTGGCAGGATGATTTTTGGAACAGAAGAACAAAAGGCTTTGCTGCCCCATGGAAAATATTGGAGGTTGGGAGCCAATGAAACAACGCAGATTACTTTTAGCAAAGATGTTTTTTTCAATGGAGAACCCGTAAAGGCAGGGAGTTATCGGATTTATGCGGTGCCTGGTCCAGAGTCGTTTCAAATTGTTTTGAATTCGGAGATAAGTTGGTGGGGGTATTCGGAACCGGATTATACAAAAGATGTTTTGAAAACGAACGTACAAATTCAGAAAACGCAATCGCCTGTTGAGCAATTCACCATCAGGATGCTCGAATCGGAAGGCGGCATCAACATTTATTTTGAGTGGGCCGATGTGCAACTGGTAGTTCCTGTGGTTGGGCAATGAGCTAAACCTATAAGGTTTAGAAACCTTATAGATTTTTGAAGACCCTCCAAAAACCAAATATTGCAAATCAAGTTCTATCTCTTACTTTTGTGTCCTTCATATTTAGAAAGTGAGAAAGAAATCGGTTTACAGAGGTGTTTTGATTATTGCAGGCTTCCTGGCCGTTGCGGTCATTATCCTTTCGCATTCTTTTTCGCAGGGTGCATCGGATAAGGCTGCCACGGAGCAAACCAATGAAAAGCAGGATAAAAATACCACGCTCACCGTGCCAGCCGAAGCAGTAACGCAGGCCAGTGTTGTAAAAATAGATGAGCAATCACCCGATTCGGTGCTGGAAACATTGTCCATATCAGAGGTTTCAAAAAAATATTTTCCGATCACGGTCAAGGCAACTACCAAACTTTTCCGTGTCCTTTTCCAAACTGTCATCGCGCCCAACGCGCCCTGAAATCCATCCCGCTCATTGGTAATCCACGCACCATCCCCGAAAGGGTACTGGATTTGTTTTCTAAATCAATCAATTAAAAATTTTAAAATAAAAAGTTTATGCGCAACAAAGGTGCCGTAATAGTTTTAACCGTAATCATCACCCTGCTCTGTTTGTATTACTTGTCGTTTACATTCGTATCGGGCAATGTCAATGATGATGCCGTGAAGTACGCAACCGATAAAACCGGTTCTCTCAATCTTGTTAAAAAGCAAAATTATTTGGACTCGGTTTGGAACCAGCCCGTCTATAACTTGTTTGGTGCCGAATTTACCTACAAGGAAGTAAAGGAAAATGAATTGAGCCGCGGCCTCGACTTGCAGGGCGGCATGCACGTGGTGCTGGAGATTTCGCCCGTGGACATTATACGCGGGCTGAGCGGAAACAATCAAGACCCCGCTTTTTTGGACGCCATTCAAAAGGCAAAGGAAATGCAAAAGAGCAGCACCGCCAGTTTTAGTTCTTTGTTTTTTAAAGCATTCAAGGATGCAAACCCCGATCGCTCGATGGCTTCACTCTTCACTTCTGCTGCCAACAAAGACCGTGTAAAACTTTCGGATAGCGATGATGTGGTGATGGATTTTTTGAACACAGAAATTGATGGTGCCATCGACCGCTCGTTCACCATTTTAAAAACACGTATAGATCAGTTTGGCACATCGCAGCCCAACATTCAGCGCTTGCAAGAAAGTGGCCGCATCCAAATAGAAATACCCGGTGCCGACAACCCACAACGTGTAAGAAAATTGTTGCAGGGAGTAGCACGCCTTGAGTTTTGGGAAGTGGTGGAAGCTTCCGATCCGCAATTGAACCAAGCATTGGCCGCAGCCAACGATTTGCTGGTGAAAGAGCAAAATCAAAAAGCAACAGAAACATTAGCGGAAGCAAAAGACGGAGCATCGGTTAACGAAAAAACCGATACAACAAAATCGGCCTTGGAAAAAGAACTTGCCGACTTGCGCAATCAAACAGGCAATGCATTAGACTCGCTTCGCAAGGCAACTTCATCACCGTTGTTTTCATTGAGCGATCAGGGCATACCATTCTTGTATCAAGTAAAAGACACCGCAGAAATCAACCGCATATTAAGGCGCCCCGAAGTGAAGGGCATGTTCAGGAACATTGGATTTTATTGGGATGTAAAACCCGATCCTAAGATGACACCTGGCGTAGAAGATATTCAATTGAACTTTATCAATGTTGGCCGCAATGGCAAGCCCCTGTTGACTGGCGATGTGGTAAACGATGCACGTTTGGATTACGATCAGTTTGCCAGGCCAGCGGTAACCATGCAGATGAACGCGGCAGGCGCAAGAAGCTGGGCGAAGATAACGGCAGCCGCAGCGGCCAAGCAGCCACAGGGAAGGATCGCTATCGTGCTCGACAATTATGTTTACACCGCACCCAGCGTGCAAG
>JANOQB010000358.1:0-7588 GCA_031422215.1 Cytophagales bacterium
ATCATGTACCCAATCTGCGAAAGCGTGGAGTATGCCAGCACCCGCTTGATGTCGAGTTGTGTACAAGCGATGATGGCCGCAAACAAGGAAGTGAAACTCCCTATGTAAGCAATGACTTCAAGCGAACCGGGAGAAGTGAAACTATAAATGGGAATCAATCGCGCCACCAAATAAACACCGGCCACAACCATAGTGGCTGCGTGTATCAATGCCGAGACAGGCGTTGGCCCTTCCATCGCATCGGGCAACCAGATGTGCAACGGAAACATAGCGGACTTGCCGGCACCGCCCATGAAGATGAGCAACATTGCCCACGTGGTTACCGATAAGCCCATGAATACTGCACTTGATGGCTGAGCAATCGCGGGCCCATTTAAATCAGTGAGTGTTTTAAAATCGAATGTATTGGTGTTGAATGAGAGTATTAAAATCCCAATCAAAAATCCCAAGTCAGCAAAGCGTGTCACGATAAACGCTTTCTTCGCGGCAGCCACTGCCGAAGGCCGTTCATAATAAAATCCAATCAGCAAATAAGACGACATGCCCACCAGCTCCCAAAAGATATACATCTGAAAAATATTCGTAGCCACCACCAAGCCTAGCATCGAAAAAGTAAACAGCGACAAGAAAGCGTAATACCGCGCAAATCCCTTCTCGCCTTTCATATAGCCAAGACTATAAATATGAACCATCAACGACACGGTAGTAATCACCACCAGCATCATCACCGAAAGAGGGTCAAGCAAAATACCGAGATGAATGACAAGGTTATCCGTAAACGAAAGCCAGGCGAAATTGAATAGTTCAATGGATTGGAAAGTCTCACCTATGCGGTGAGTGAAATAATTGAAGGCCGTCCAGTAAGAGAGAATTGTGATGATGAACAAGCCTGAAGTGCCCAATATACCTGGTGTGATAGAGTAGGCAGTAGGCAGTCTCCAGTAGGCAGTTGCACTCAAGCAACTGATGATAAGAAACATCAGAAAGGGAAGGAGAAGAATTAGAAGTGTAAATGAATAATCCATATCCTATTATTTAGAGTAGCTAGGCTACGTGTGCGATACCACCTACTGCACCCTGCCTACTGCCTACTTTTAAGCATCTGCCTACTATTCAATATTTAAGTTCCCCCACATCATCCACACTCACCGTCTGAAACTGCCTGTAAATATTTATTATCAGCGCAATGGCAACGGCAGCTTCCGCAGCGGCAATGGCCATAACTATCAATGCAAAAAAATGTCCTTCCAACCGATGAGGATATAAATAATGATTGAACGCCACGAAGTTTATGTTCACAGCATTCAACATCAGTTCGATGCCCATCAACATCGTAATCAGGTTTCTGCGAATGAGCACGCCCATCAATCCAACAAAAAAAATAATCACACTGAGTATAATCATGTAGTCGAGCGATATTTCATTTTGTAAATTCATGCTCTTAGTTTTTGTGCGATGAATATGGAGCCAACCAAGGCGGCCAACAATAAAATACTTATCACTTCAAACGGCAAAGCGTATCCATGGACCTTAGTGTCCATCAACTGCAAGCCTATCGTGCGCATGTCGATGCCAACGGCCGTTGATTGAGTTGGCTTGAATGTAAATTCAAGTATTGTTGTTGTGACCAACGCCATTCCGCCCAATGCCGTAACAGCACCCGCGAGTACATGGCTTCGTTTTGGTGGTTCGAGTTTGCTATTGATTTGACTTGTTAAGAGGATGGAAAAAATAATCAGCACCACAATGCCACCTGCATATAAAATCAATTGCACGGCCGCGAGGAATTGGAAGTTCATCATGTAGAACAATCCGGCCACGGCCACCATCACAAACAAAAGATATATCGCTGCCCTCAAAATCCTTCGGCTTGAAATAGATAGAATGGAAAACACCACGATGGCCGCAGCGAGGATGAAGAATATAATTTTAGGCCCGCTCATTCCGCTTTAGGTTTAAGGGATGAACCCGGTTTGTTCAATTCTTTAATGAGTTTGCTACGGTCGAAAACAGCGTGTTCAAATTCTTGGTCAAAGCGGAGCGCATTTTCATCGCAAGCGGGTACGCACAATCCGCAGAAGGAACAAGTATCCAAATGATAAACATACTTGTCCAATATTTTTTTGGTTCGGCCATCAGCCCCCTCCACTTTCTTGATAATTATTTCTATTGAGCCATTGGGGCATTTGCGGGTGCAGGTGTTGCACACATTGCAAGCGTGCTGATTGTTTTCATCGTGTATCAACATCAGTTCGCCTTTGAAATTGTCGAACATTTTAAGCGTATACCTGTTCTCGGGATATTGTTGCGTTACGATGGTGCTAGGCTTAATGAAATAAGAACCCGTCACTTTCATGCCACGCACCAATGATGCAACTCCGTCAAAGATTTCTTTGAAGTAGGTTTTGATTTCGTTTATCGTTTTTAAAAATGCCATTGCATCAAGGTTAAGAAAGCAATCAAAATCAAATTCATCAGGTTTATCGGCAACAAATACTTCCACTCCAACGCGAGTAATTGGTCAATGCGCAAGCGGGGGAACGTCCATTTGAACCACATCATCAAATAAATAACAAAGGCAGTCTTACCGAAAAACCAAATCACAGGCGGGATAAAATCCATCACGTTGTTAAACCAAGTCACGTTGTACAAATGAAAGGGCAGCCATCCACCAAGAAACAATGTTGTGGCCATGGCCGCGATGATGAACATGTTCATGTACTCGGCCAAAAAGAAAAACGCAAACTTGATACCTGAGTATTCTGTATGAAACCCTGCCGTCAATTCCGACTCCGCTTCTGCCAAATCAAAAGGGCCTCGGTTTGTTTCGGCCGTACCTGCAATGAGATAGACCAAAAAGGCAATGAACGCAGCAATATGCCCTTTGAAAATCCACCATCCATCTTGTTGTGATGCAATGATTTCAGAAAATTGCAACGAGCCTGCAAACGTGACGATACAGAGCAACGCCAACCCAACCGACAATTCATAACTGATTACCTGTGCGCCACTTCGCATCGCACCAATCACAGAATATTTACTGTTGCTCGCCCATCCGGCAATCAAAATCCCAATTACACCCATGGAAGAAATGGCGAGGATGTACAACACACCAATATTCAAATCAACCGCTTGCAATCCTTTTGCAAACGGGATGGCACCAATGGCCATGATGGAAGCAACTATGACAATGAAGGGCGCAATGTTGAAAAGCAAACTGTCGGCATTGCGGATGTAAATCAATTCTTTCAATAATAGTTTTATTAAATCGGCAATGGTTTGAAACATACCACCGGGGCCCACGCGGTTAGGGCCCATCCGGTTTTGCATACGCGCGCAAATTTTTCTTTCGGCATACACGAGGTACAAACCGAGAACCGCATAGAACATCAACAAGGCCAAACCCAAAAACACCATAGAAATAACTTCCGACCAAAAGGGCGAAAAATTCCGATCGAGGAAGTTGGTTATGGATTCAATTAAAGGAGTGAAGTCGTACATAATCCTATCGGTCTATATCAGGTATAACCAAATCAAGCGAGCCGCTTATGGCCATGAGGTCGGCAATCTTGTGGCCCGCAGAAATTTTATTTATAACAAACAGGTTTGAAAAATTGGGTGACCTGAATTTTATCCGCGCAGGCGAAGGCCCGCCATCACTCACTATATAAACACCGAGCTCGCCCCGCGCTGTTTCTACGCGCTGATAATATTCTCCTTTCGGTGCTTTGATGGCTTTCAACTCCAACATGGTTTTACCTTGCGGGATATTTTCCACAAGCTGTTCGACAATATTCAGCGACTCCCACATTTCTTTCATTCGCACGAGGTAGCGCGAGTAGGTATCGCCTTCGCTAAAAACAATTTCATTGAACTTTACAAAAGGGTAAGCACTGTATGGTGCCAACTTTCGGATGTCGCAATGAAAACCGGAGCCACGACCGCTTGGGCCCGTCACGCCATAAGCTATTGCAGTTTCTTTACTCATTACACCAATGCCTTTTGTGCGTTCGCGGAATATTACATTGCCTGTAAGGAGTTGGTCGTACTCGGGAAGTTTCTTGCGGAAGTATTTTATAAATTCTGAAATGCCTTTTTGAAAATTGGGATGGATATCATTCATCAATCCCCCGGGCGTAATAAAACTTTGCGTCAACCGACTGCCCGTTGTTTCTTCAAATATGTCCAGGATTTTTTCACGGTCGCGGAGGCCATAGAAAAAAGTAGTGAGCGCACCCAAATCCATTCCGAATGCAGACCACCACAGTTGGTGCGAAGCGATGCGTGTTAGCTCTGAAAAAATTGTTCGGATGTATTTTACTCGGTCGCTCACTTCCACTTGCATGGCATTCTCCACACAAAGCGCAACCGCCTCGTTGTTGATGTGGGCGGATAGGTAATCCATTCTGTCCGTGAGATGAATGAGTTGAGGATACGTGAGTGACTCACACATTTTTTCAATGCCACGATGGATGTAGCCGCAATGGGGAATGAGATATTTTACAGTCTCTCCCTGCAAACAAGTTTCGAAGCGAAGCACACCATGAGTGGATGGATGCTGCGGCCCCATGTTGATGATGTATTCGGCCTCACCGCCCTGCCCCATGTCCAAAGGAGAGGGGGGGACCCTCGTGTCTTTCAGTTCAATATCCATCAATGTATTTTCCATAACTCAACGCGGCAGTGTGAACGAGTCTTTATAATCTTTTCGTAATGGATAACCTGCCCAATCATCATCCAAAAAAATCCTGCGCATGTCGGGATGGTTTTCAAACCGGATACCAACGAGGTCAAACACTTCCCGCTCATGATATTCGGCTGTGGGCCATAGGTCGCTCACGGTTGGCGAAGTGGGATTTATTTTATCGGAAAGGATTGTCCTTATTATAATAGAGTGATTGAATAGGGTAGAGGTAAGATGATAGACGACATGAAACCCATCCTTGCGGTCAACCGCAGTGAGGCAAAAGAGGTAATCCATTTTTGTTTTTGGATTTTCTTTTAATTGCTGTGCTACAAAATGCAGTTCATTCCTGTCGAGAATAAATTCAGGATACTGCTTGCTCACACCCGGCTTTTGATTAGGTGCCCATGATGTAATTAAGGTAGTTAGCTCTTCGGTTTGCATTCTCCTTCGGTTAATGGGTATTTGTTTTCAACGGGTTCTACGTACCTCGATTTATCTTCAGTGGACGTATCAAGTTGAGGTGTCTTCTCATGCTGCCCCTGTGTGGAAAGTGTTTGCATTTTTATTTTCCGTTGCAGTTGCATCACTCCATATAATAGGGCCTCGGGGCGTGGAGGGCAGCCGGGAATGTAAACATCCACAGGGATAACTTGGTCCACACCGCGCACCACCGAATATGAATTGTAATAAAACGGTCCACCCGAAACGGCACAAGCGCCCATCGCGATTACATATTTTGGGTCGGGCATTTGGTCGTACAACCTTTTGAGCACGGGTGCCATCTTGCGCACAATCGTTCCCGCCACCACAATCACATCGGCTTGGCGCGGAGAAGCTCGATACACTTCAATGCCAAACCGTGCGAAGTCATGACGGGGCGCACCTGTCGCCATCATCTCTATGCCGCAACAACTCGTGGCAAATGTTAAAGGCCAAACCGAATTGGAACGCCCCCAATTAATAATAGCATCGAGCGATGAAACGATAACAGGACTGCGCGATTTCCTCAGCTCCTCCAATGTCTCGTTGTCGTTGAAGTCTTCGTAGGGTATGGATTTTATGTTGACCATTTTTTTAGAAAGAGAAGTTAGAATTTAGAATTTAGAACTGCCTACTGCACCCTGCCTACTGCCTACTTTTTTCACTCCCATGTCAATGCCTTTTTCTTCCACGCATACAACAACCCCAAACCAAGCACCGTGAAGAAAATGAGTATTTCAATAAATGCTGTAAGCCCAACTTCGCGCATCACGACTGCCCACGGATAGATGAACACCGTCTCCACATCGAAGATGAGGTAGATGATGGCAAATAAATAATATCCTACATGAAACTGTATCCAGGTAGGCCCTTCAGTAGGGATGCCGCATTCATACGGTTCAGATTTTACATCGCTTGGAGATTTCGGTGCCGCGAAATAAGAGAAGGCAATGGCTCCACCCACAAGAACAGCTGCGGTGATGAAGAAGGTGAGGAGTTGATAGCTTTCCATAAATAAAATCACAAAGCGCGAAATGATGATAATGCTTGCGCTTTCGATATGATAAAGGTGCTTTCTACCAAGCAGATGCTTTATGATATAGCTTATGGAATAAAATGATTTATGTCAGAAATGTTGGATGGGTTGAGGAATTATTGTTTTAGGCAAGCATAACATTGTTATACGAGAATGCTTATTTTTGAAAATGGTTAAATCATTGACATCGGTAGGCAACAGCAAGGCTGTAATTATACCATCTGAAATGATAAAAAAGTATAAATTGGAGAAAGTACTTATTGAAGAAACGGATGATGGGATATTAATACGATCCGCTGTTCAAAGTACAAATTTTCAGAGAACGGTTGAGAAATTAAGAAAGAATAAAACTGCGCTTTATAAACGGATGACCGCTCAGGCGAATTCCCCTGAAACAATTAAATTTTATTCTAAAGAAGTTAACCATTCGTGAATGGCATGTTCCGCTAAATCTGACATAAGATAATGGCTTATCAAAGAGCAGCATTGCTGATTGCTTTCAAGTCAAATCGAGAATTTCAAAATGTCGCACCATTCCAGTAAGACCTCCAAGGTTTTTAAAAACCTTGGAGGTCTTTAGAGCAGCTTGGCTTGATAAAGGTTTTGGATTTGCTCTAACCAGGTTAATAGACATATCCCAGTATTGCCACCACATGCGAGGCAGTTCCCGCCAGAACAAAAAGGTGCCAAACGAAATGACCATATCGGATGCGATGATCGTAAGCAAAAAATATCACACCGGCCGAATAAAAAATTCCCCCCGCCAACAACCAGAACAAACCCCAACCCGATAAACTTGTCCATAACGGTTTTACCGCAGCCACCGCAAGCCAACCCATGCCGAGATAAAGTGCAATAGATAGGCGACTTGTTCCCGCTCCTCCAACCGATTTAAGTATCACCCCGAAAATCGCCAGGCTCCAAACAATTCCAAACAATGTCCAGCCCCACGTGCCTTGCAACACGCTTAAAGTAAAAGGAGTATAAGTCCCGGCTATCAACAAAAAAATAGAACTGTGGTCGAGCACTTGAAAAACACGCTTGGTGCGGCTATGTGGAAAAGCATGATACAAGGTGGAGGCCGAATAAAGTATGATCATGGTGGCCCCAAATACACTGGCGCCAACAACAGCTATCGCGCCTAATGGAATTGCCGCAAGGATAAGAAACGGTGTAGCTACTATGGCCATCAGAACCCCTAAGCCATGACTGATGCTGTTCGCGATTTCTTCGCCCAGGGATTGATGGCGATCCCACTCAATTGTATTCTTCATTTTAAACAAATTTACCTTCTATCCCTTCAGTAGCGCAACCATTTCTTCATCCATTCTCTTTGGCTTCATCGAGGCACTGTCCAGCATGCACCAAGTTGTTTTTGCTTTTGC
>JANOQB010000359.1:0-2979 GCA_031422215.1 Cytophagales bacterium
AAACTCATGGTGCTATCTGTTTCAGGTACGTTTAAATTCTCGCGCCCTACGTATGACCATGACCCGTCTGAACGATCAAATCCTATTCGGATGAAAGCTTCATTTGAAGAAGGAACTTCCGTAAATGAAAGACCTATGCCAAGATTTTTCCAATGCTTAAAAGCCTTGCGAACCACCTCTTTCTGAGCATTGGCCCCTCCCAAAAAAGTGAATTTAAGTTCTGTGCCATTCACCCATTTTAGATTGGAAGACAGAATGAATCTGCTTCTGTTGAGGCTAATTCCCGGCTCAAACTCTCTCTTTGCTACAGAGGGTTGATTGCAATATCTGAGTGCTTTTCTGCGTGCCATATCTATATTGTTTCTCGCCTACTCTTCCCCGGATTTTCGGCTTGCTCCGTTTTATTTCTTTTCAAAAATTCCTTTTCAAAAATTCCATCGCATTCAAGTGCATCACGCGACTGACAATCTCTTCAGGATCAGTAGTACCACCCACGCGCAATTTTTTGCCTTCGCCCTGCATGTAGTTGTAAGCATGCTTCAACAGGTAGTCGTCCAGAAACTGCATGTCTTCGTGAGTCCAGTAGCCGTTGATCGGGTCTATGATGCCGTCATAATCGGAGCCGATGGATTGTATGCCCCACGGAAACATGCCCGTTTCAGCGAGGGTCTCGGCAATGTGCTGCACCTGGTTCCACAATAGTTTAGAGCGGTGGAACAAAATTTTTCTCCGCTCCAACCTGCCACGTGCCTGCTGCAAGGCTTCGCGGCTGCCAACCCTGCGTTCGTCCAATTGCAAACCAAAAATTCCTCCGCTCATGGCAATGCGGATAAGTTCTTCATCGTAAAAGTTTATCGACACGGGGTTGAGCAAGTGGCCTGTGTTTTTATTGATTACGCGTTGATTGTCGAACGCATATTGCCCGTTGGCGGCACCATGACTTACAATCAAAGGGATATTTTCATGCTCATAATTTTGCTTCAAAAAATTCATGTACTCGCGTCTGCTGCGCGGGCTCATGTGTTTGATGTCGATCAGGATGCGTGGGCCATTTTGTTTGGACAGCATGGAGCGGACTACCTCCCAACCCAATTCGGTGAAGCCGGTATCGATACGATAGTTTTGATCCATCACCCGCGACATAAAACCACTCAGGCTCTGTGCATGACCACACAACTCATTATAAAAATGATGGGCCACTGTGATGAAGAATGGCGGGTGCTCCCATCTTTTTATTTTGTCCAAATTATCCAACACTTCCTGTTGGTTGGCTGGTTTGTTTTGCGGGTCCAATCCGCAATTCAATACGTGCGCGCCTTCAATGCTGAAGAAAATGGCCAGTGTTTCAACATCGGGAAGGGGATTGCTCATGAGTTGTTCGAGGTGGTGAAAACTTTTGGTAAGCACGTAGCGGGCTTTCATCTGGTCTATGTCCACCACACGTTCATTTAACTGTTTATAAAAATTGTACTCATCATTCAAGTCAACAAAATAATCGCTCATGGATTGTAAGTGATTCATGCGGTCGCGGCCCAGGCCGGTGGCAAGATTAACGGCTGCGTCCGATAGTGCTCCGGTGCCTAAGTTGTTGACGACAAAACCTTTTTCAATGGGATAAAGCGATGCCGAGATCACATGCACCTGACCATACAAGGAAGACGAAATATCGCTCTGCCTGAATTTGGTGAGGCCGAAGGCGTAGTTGAACAATTTATCGGACAGCGTGGGCGGGTCGTAGTACCAGATGCTGGTGGGATCGGTAACATCGTGACTGTTTTGCCGGATGGTTTGTGCAGACTTAAAACTGCGCCCGTACGGTTTCATGGCCGGATGACAATGCAGATCAACAACAAAATTTTGAGGTGTCATAGTTTGATTTTTTAGTAGCCCAGGAATTTGTGGATATCGCTTTTGCGTGAATGATAAATTTCCTTGGCGTATTCATGCATAGCCCGCAACCTTTTATCATCTTTTACATCCAGACCCAGCACATGGTCGGGGTCATTTAATTCGGCAGGTGCATCGCTTGAATCAAACTCCGGCTGAATGCGCAAGTAATCTTCGGTATGCAACACCTGCCGCACATAATAGTCGGCTGCTTGCACGTTGGACTCGGTAAGGAGATCGGGCAAATATTTTACCCATTGCAGATTGCCCCAGTCGCCTTTCTTTACTTTTTGGGGATGAATATAATTTCTGTTGGATGTGCCGCAGCCCAATGAGAGCACGCGCAAATCTTCCGGGTTTTTTCCTAGCCCTTTTTTCAAACCATCGGGATACCGGTACTCGCGGTTGTCAGGCTCTTCCTGTTTGTTAATGGCAAAAGCAACGGCAGCCATAGCGGGGTGGTTCATGGCCACGCCACCATCAATGTACTTCTGCTGATAAATGGGGAAATAGGTTGGGCCCGCTGAAGTACGCAGCGCGATGTCAACCAGCCTCTCGCCACGGTGGCGCAAAAATCCGGAGTTATAAACTACCGGGCGGAAGTTCATGTTCTTGCCATTGTCCTGGGGGCTCAGGTCGAAGGAAGCAACCATCAGTATTTTCTGATCATTATTGAGCGCATGAACATCCGCGAGCGTGAGGCTTTCAAATTCGCGCTCCAGGATCTTCTTTAGTTCGGTATTTGAATAATCTGCCCCGATATTTTTTCCAAAGCCATCGCGCAGGTCGTCCCAACCGGAGTCATAAAAAATCTTTTTTGACTCCGAGAGGTATAGGTTTACCAACACAGAAGGAGCCTTTCGTGCTGCCAGCCCGATACCGATAATGCCACCCGTGGAAGTGCCCGCCACCAGATCGAACATATCCATCGGGTGCACACCCAAATCATTAGACAAGCAATCTAACATCGTGGCCGGTATCACCCCGCGTGTGCCTCCGCCATCAATAGAAAGTATTTTAAATTTTTTGGCCATACTGTTAATGATTTACCGGACTTACGCAAAACATTTGAAAGACGTGTCAGCCTGAGGC
>JANOQB010000360.1:0-6723 GCA_031422215.1 Cytophagales bacterium
ATGCCAACATTGGTGAAGAAAATGCATACGGACTTAATTTCAATGGCAGTGTAAAAATAGGTCAACGCTTTTCATTGAATGGTGGAGCTGATGTGTACTATGCCATGTTAAATAACAATGTGGCTGATCCACTTTATCATGCAAGCAATTCGGGCTGGGTGTCAACGGCACGATTACGAATGAGTTATGATTTGGGGAACGGTTGGGAACTGGAGAGCTTTAGTATGTTTAGAGGAAGACAGATTCAATTGCAGGGAACGCAAGGTGGTATGAGAATTTATAATTTAGGATTGATGAAGGAGTTGCCAAATAAAAAAGGAAACATTGGACTGAATGTAGAGAACTTCCTTACTTCGGGCTTAATTATCCGGAACTATACCAATACACCGGTGATCGATCAAAGAAGTGTAAATGTTTTGCACAATTTCAGTATCAAAATTGATTTTGATTACCGCATAGGAAAGATGAGTTTTGATAAGCCTAAGAAAAAGAAGTCGGTTAAGAATGAGGATTTAAAAGACGCAGGTACCGACAACAACTAAAATATTTGATAACGTAACTTTAAAAAAGAACATCATGAAAACGCAAGCATTTATTCTGGCATTCACTTTTTTTCATTCAATACCGGGTTTGCACAAACTGATAATACAACCCTGGATGCCAAAGTTGAACAATTTTTAAAAGATCATAAGCGTGACTGGCACGATCTGAATGTGCCATATGAAGATGGCCAGACACTTCACAACATCATTGTCAAAAATAAATATACCTCCGCTCTGGAGATTGGTACATCAACAGGTCATTCCACCATTTGGCTTGCATGGGCGATGAGCAAAACAGGTGGCAAAGTAATTACGCTGGAAATCAATGAGCGCAGACACAAAGAAGCATTGAAAAATATAGCAGAGGCTGGCCTTTCAGAATATGTTGATGCAAGGTTAGGCAATGCACATGACATTGTAAAACAATTGCCAGGTCCATTTGATTTTGCTTTCTCCGATGCCGATAAAGAGTGGTACAAACAATACTTCATAGATTTAGATCCAAAACTAAAAGTAGGAGGCTGTTTCGCCACTCACAACAGTTGGCATCGAAGAATGGAATTGGATGACATAAATTATTTAGTAGCAAGCTAATTTTTAACAAATATTAACCGCGCTAAAATCTCAAAATAAATTTGTTGGATGTCGATCCTTGAGATCAACCTTTATATCCTCTGGAATTGAGATACCTCTTCCGCGGTGTACTTTACATTCTCGTCTTAGTGGCTGCATACGTTTCAAACAAACGTATTTTTTATATCACTCTCTTTACTTTGATGTTCTTTACTGTTAGGACATGAACGAAGGCTGGTTTTTTGTCAAAGGATGTTACCCAATGCCCCAACCTACACATCACAAATCCCCACTCCCTGTTTCAGCGAGGCTAATTTATCAGGACGTTTAGGAATAAACTCCTGGGCAACAAAACCTTTAAAGCCGGTGTCCACAATGGCCTGCATAATGGCCGGATAGTAGAGTTCTTGTGTTTCATCTATTTCATTTCTGCCGGGCACGCCACCGGTGTGGTAGTGGCCAATGTATTTTGAGTGCTTGCGTATGGTGGCAATCACATCGCCCTCCATGATCTGCATGTGATAAATGTCGTACAGCAATTTAAAGTTTGGCGAACCCAATTTTTCGCAAAGCTGCACGCCCCACTCGGTGTGGTCGCACATGTAATCTTTATGGTTCACCTTACTGTTGAGCAACTCCATTTGCACCAGTATGTTATACTTCTCCGCTACTTTCATGATGGGCGCCAACCCTACGGCACAGTTTTCCAAACCCTTTTCAAAACTCATCCCCCTGGCATTGCCGCTAAAGCAGATCACACTTTTCAATCCGGCATCGGCTGCTTTGGGTATGTTGGCAGAGAAATCTTTCAAGAATTTTTCGTGAAGGGCCGGATCGTTGAACCCTTTGTCGAGACCCAGGTCAGTTACATAAGCCATGGCGCATGTGAGGCCTTCCTTTTGCACAACCGCCCACTTGTCGGGCCCCAATAGCTCAATGGATTTCAAGCCAATCTCTTTGGCGGCTTTGGCAAGTTCCTCCAGTGGAATGGTGCCATAGCACCACTGGCACACCGAGTGGTTGATGTTGTTTTTTAATTCTACCGGAAGGGTGTTCATGGCTTTTGCTATTTCAGGTAACGACACTACGGCAGCCGCGCTGGCCGCCATGGTTTTTAATGCTTGCTTTCTGTTCATGTGTCTTTCTTTTTGTGAATTGTTATTTTGCCTATTTCCAATTTATTGTTTTTCGTTTCTATACACCACACCATCCTTCATCACAAATTTTACTTTCCGAAGGTCTGAAATATTTTTGGAAGGATCGCCCGTTACGATAACTAAATCTGCTTTTATTCCTTCCTTGATAAATCCCACCTGGGTTTCCAAATGAAATGCCCTTGCGTTTACACTGGTAGCGGCTTTCAATACATCCATTGTTTTCATTCCATACTCAACCATCAATTCCATCTCCAGCACATTTTCTCCGTGAGGATATACGCCCACATCGCCACCCATGCCAATGGTTACGCCACTGGCAAGCGCTTCTTTAAAACTTTTTTTCTTATTGGTGACATTGGCAGGCTCCGGTGCAACACCCTTCTTCCAACCTCGATATTGTGAAATCACATCCACGGCAGAAACAGTAGGGAAGTAAGTCACATTGTGTTCTTTCATAAGCTTGCCAATTTCCTCATCAATGAAATCGCCATGCTCAATGGTTTCTGCTCCGGCCAGCACCGATCGCTTGATGGCCTCCTTCGATTTTGCGTGGCACACCATGGCACGGCCACTACTGCGCGTAACTTCGTTGATCAATTTTAATTCCTCCAAGGTAAAAGAAGGTTGGTCTTCACCATTGATCCCCCAGCGATAGTCGGCATAAATTTTTATGAAGTCGGCACCTTTGCCAATCTGATCGCGCACTACACGCACCAGGTTGTTGCCATCGGCAGCTTCTGCGCCAAGCATAATTTCCTGATCGTGATCGTATCCCTTCGGCCCATACGAACCGGTAGAAACAATGGCACGGCCCGCTACCAACAACCGCGGACCGGGAATGATGCCTTCGTTGATGGCGCGCTTGAGAGCCACATCCGAATAGCCTGCGCCCTCTGTTCCCAAATCGCGCGCGGTGGTGAAGCCGGCCATCAAGGTATTTTTTGCATGCACGGTGGCGCGGGCAGTGCGATAGGAATCTGTTTCTTTCAACACTTGTGTGTCCCAATCGGTGATGTTGTATGGATAAAGGAGCAAGTGCGAATGGCCTTCGATGAGCCCGGGCGTGAGTGTTGAGTTGGGGAAATTTATTTTGATGGCACCGGCTGGCTCCTTCACGTTGGCTTTGGGGCCGGCTCTTATTATTTTGTCATCTTCAACAATCACAGCCCAACCTTCGTGCATATTTTCGCCATCAAAAATACGGTCAGCAGTGAAGTAGTATTTTGTTGGGGTTTGCCCTTGAAGTGTAATTGTTAATAAGAATAAAACGGGAAGCAGAAAGGTTTTCATGGGTGAACAGATTTATTTTGAAAAGGTAGTTTAAAAACCAGTGAGGCACAAACAAATTTTAGCCAGGATTTTTTTGATAATTGGATGCATTTCAAAATATCGCGGCCTAAAGACCTCCAAGGTCTTAAAAACCTTGGAGGTCTATCTGAGATGGTACGATATTTTGAAATGCACCCTGATGATATACTTATTTTTCTATTAACCGTGTAGTTTTACATACCGCTTTGCCTGCCTTTGTGTATAGAAAGCGAAATTTTTATACCTCTCATGCACATCGATGATTTCCTCAATGGCACCGGCAACAAGTTCTTGGTTCTGCCAAGTTTTTAGGTGGGCGATCACCTTTTCCAGGCAACCTTTTTTATAAGCGATTTGACCAAGCACATGAACCAGGGTATTGCGCACCCGCGAAGTTTTATCGAATTGAAGTTCTTTTAAGAGCGGCAAAATATCCTGGGGATGTTTTCTTCCACGGAGCTCGATGCCATGGCAAATTTCTCTTCTTATTTCCTTATCGGGATGGTGGAGATAATTTTTGGCCCATTCCAACACGGGCCTGGGATTTACTTCACCCATCTTTTTTACAGAACTAATAACGGCATTGCGAACGGCATGATGCGCATCGGGCAGCCCGGTGTCGAAGAGTTTTTCCACCGCCTCAAAATCCTTTTTTCCTATTTCTCCCGCAGCATTGATGGCGGTCTGCCTGATTTTGAAATCCGTTTCTTTCACTAAGCGGAAAAGAAGTCGGGTAATTTTTTTTTGAAGAGGATTTTGATCAAAATAAATCCTGCCAATAGCCAAGTAAGCTGATTTGCGAATGTATGTATCATCATCGCAAAAGAATTGAAAAGTCGCCCTGAAATTTCCCGACTTGATTTCATGGAGGAGAGTTTCTTTCATCTCCGACACGAGTTTTACCCTTTCTGGTTTTGAAAGTTTATAAAAATCCATAACATGAATTTAATCCTAAGTAAAACTTTCAAAATGAATTCCGCAAACATCAGGAGAAAATGACTGCCCTAATATAGGGTAGTACCTCCGGAACTTACTGCTAAAATTCATTGACTCTGCCATAAGCATGGAACCAAAGCATGGGTTTCGTGTGCAACACGAACCAAGGCAAGTTTAATTTTTTTTCATTTCCAATTGCCGCATGGGCATGGAATCTATTATATCAAACAACTCTTTGGTTGTTACTGGCGAATGGACCCTGAATTTCTCTCCCCCATCTCTTCCAATGAGCAATACTGTCAATTGCCCCGTCTTAATATTATGCTTCCTGCTTAATGGATTTTTGTAATCTATTTTTTCAATTTTAACATCCCTCTCAATTAATCCCACGGTATCTTCACCTAACCATTGAAGCTGCGTTTGAAACGCAGCTTGATCTTTACCAAATAGGAGCAACCTTCTCGGTGCTGAAAGTTGAAAAGAAGTACCGAATAGAGATACGATAAATAGCACAGTCAGGATTTTTATTGACTTCATACCTTAATAAACAATGGTTGACTAAAAGAGTTTAGACAGTAAAGGCCGAAGAAAATTTTTCCGCCTTCAAAGCCAGTTCCTTGCCGCAAATCTTCTTGAAGGCCGTGTCTTTTTGAAATTCACTCTGAAGTTGACAGTTGACAACCTCTTACATTGTCAATTGCTTGTCAACTGTCAATTTAAAAAAGCAAAATCAATACCCCTTTCGTATCCCCTTTTCTATCGCGGGCACACCCTCTTTCATCCACGGTGGTTGCGGTGCATCTTTCAAGTAGTAATCAAAAAATTGCATCATGCGTATGGCGAAGTCGGTGCGGTCCTGTCGTTGCGTGAGGCCGTGGCCCTGGCCGTTGTAGTTCAGCATCCACACCGGTTTGCTTAGCCTGCGCATGGCCATATACATTTCAATGCCTTGATACCACGGCACTGCACCGTCCGCATCGTTGTGCATCATCAGCAATGGTGTTTGCACCTTGTCAGCAAAAAATATCGGAGAGTTTTCGATGTAAAGCATGGGCTTTTCCCAAAGACTTCCGCCCAAGCGTGTTTGCGATTTTTCGTATTGAAACATGCGGCTCAATCCGGTTTCCCAACGCACACCACCATAGGCACTGATCATGTTCACCACAGGTGCGCCCGCTTCGGCAGCGGCAAATAGATTGGTGCGTGTAATGATGTACGCAGCTTGATAGCCTCCCCAACTGTGGCCCTGTATGCCGATATTTTTTTCGTCCACAAATCCTTTGCTGATCAGCGAAGTGACACCCGGCATTACACAGTTGAGCGCACTCTCTCCCGGGAAACCGATTTTATAAACGATGTCGGGCACAAATACAAGATAGCCGTTGCTGGCATACAGCGAATAATTGATGAACGAACGGATAGGCGCGGGTGCATAATGTTGGTGGATATCATCGGAATATTTTTCGTAGAAGTAAACGATCATCGGATATTTCTTTTTCGGATCGAAGTTTTCGGGTTTGTACAACAATCCGGAGAGAGGAATATTGTCGATCGAAGTCCAGGTCACTGTCTCCACACTTCCCCAATGATAATTTTTCATCTGTGGGTTGGCATCAGTAATTTTTTTTGGAGAGGCAAAAGATAAATCAGTTGTCCACACATCGGGAAACTCCCGAAAATTTTCGCGCGTGAACAGCAGTTGATTGGCAAGTTTCGATTTCACTGTTCCGCCAAAGCGGTAGTTGTCCATGAACAATTTTGTGAGCTTGCCATCTTTCAACGAAAGTTTGAAATAGCCCGATGCTTTTGTGGTTTCATTAAAAGCAGAAAGCAATAGTTCTTTCGATGGATCGATGAAGCGTTCTTCCGCATCCAGCTTCACGTAGCGGAACCTGATTTTTTCCTGCCGGCCTACCTGAGTGAGGTTTACCGGGGCTTTGATGTTGGTGGGATCGAACGCCCAAAGATCATAGCGGTCGTAGGCAATAAAGAGTTGGTCATCGGCAGTCCAACCTGCGGCACCATAAGCACTTGGATAATCGGGATGATCATCTTCTTCATCGGCAAATTTTACTTTTGTACTTTTTGTGAGCTTGAACGTCTTATCACCGGTAACAGAATAAGCAAACCACGCGGTGTCGGCTTGACTGAACCAATATACAAAGTTTGCTTTGGGTGATAGGCTGGCGTTTCCTTTTATACCAATG
>JANOQB010000361.1:0-3417 GCA_031422215.1 Cytophagales bacterium
GACTGGATTACAAGCTTTATTCCATTGTATCTTAAAACTACTTATAAGAACGATCCGTTATTCAAGAATACTAAAACGGTTTTCACTATTTATAACAACAGTTTTACGCATAAATTTAAGGGCGACCTAATGGGCAAAGTGCGTATGATGGACATCGAAGATAATATGCTGGGGCATTTAAAAACTGCCGACTACGAAGGGTTCATTAAATTAGGAGCCCAATTCTCTGATGTTGTTTTAATGGCTGGGGACAATAAAAAGTTAGAAGGATTAGTTAAGAAGATTAAAGAGACAAAAATTGAAACCATCGAAAAAGACGACAACTATACCGAATCGTTTTACAACCTTTATACCGAGCTGGTGGGCTAAAGCTGCCTTCCTGCTTCCCATTTTACTATTTGTTTTTGCCTGCGAAGAGGATTTTAGCCTTCTTGGTTTCAAGACCAAGAAGGCCAAGGTCAACTACGTGGAAATACCCATTGAGAGCAGTGTGCTTTGGATGGATTCTTTACGAACTACCAACCTTCCACGAGAAACAAACAGGGTGCTTGCCGGCAGCTACAACGATCCGGTTTTTGGTTTAACCCGTGCACAGGCATTCATGCAATACAGAGCAAGAGACCTTAATACGAGAATTGCCACCTCGGCTATATTTGATTCGGTGGTTTTTCAGATGCAGGTTGATTTCTATTGTTATGGCAGTGGGGGCTCAACAGCTCAAACCTTCGGAGTGCATGAGTTGGCCGATACATTATCAATAAGGCAAAATTACTTTTCCAATTCAATCATACCCATTGTAGCAACTTCGTTAGGCTCAAGCACCAGAGAAGTGAACAGAGTTTTCTTTACCCAAGAATTTGATGACGCTGATAAGGATTCCATTATCACGGTCAAGATTAAGCTATCCAATGATTTTGGCCAGCGGCTGTTTGATGCTGTTGATCCCGATGATATCAATTACACAGATTTTGATCTGTTCAAAATTGCTTTTAAGGGATTAGCAATTGTTCCAACACAATCCGATAAAATTCTTGGCTTTAAACACAATGAAAATAGCTCCTTAACTTTATATTATCATGAAGGAGTGGATGCCAAAACACTTCCTTTTAATTTTACTCAAGGTGTTACATTTTCAAAAATACAATCCGACAGAAACTCTACAGAATTGTCGGGAGTAAATAAATTTCATACCGATTTCGACCCAGGTCTCAAACGCTATATTCAAGGAGGGTCATCCATTATCACAAAATTGGATTTCTCCAAATTCTATTCATACACCGACACCATCCCAACCATGATCATCAACTCCGCAGAGTTGGAAATTACAAATGTTGAAAGCTCTGCTGACCTCACAGTGCCGAAGCAGCTATCAATTTCTTTGCTCAATGCAAACAACCGATTTAGGGTTTTAGAAAGTAAGGACAGTACGGAATATTTTGCTTTTAACTCCACTGTACTGGCGGGGGAAAATGGGAATTTTTTTGTAACGGAAGATGACAGGCAACTCTTTACAATGGCCTATTCCTCCACCAACAACGTTTATAATGGTTTCCCTACTTTCTTTTTTCAAAAGCTTGCAGAACTAAAGCCAAAGAAATATTTGTATTGGGCACTACGCCCCTCCAATCCTTCACCCGGCAAATCCGTTGACCGGTTAGTCTTTCCAAAAGACAAAATCACGCTCAAGATTTATTACACTCAGCCTATTTTAGATAACCAATAAACAGTATGTGCGGAATTGTTGCCTATGTGGGCCATCGGCAAGCCCATGAAGTAATTATCAAAGGTCTTAAACGATTGGAGTACCGTGGCTATGATAGTACGGGCATTGCGCTGTTGAATGGCGGCCTAAACATTTATAAGAAGAAAGGAAAGGTTTCCGAACTGGAGACATTTCTAAAAGGCCAAAACCTTGACAGCCACATAGGCATGGGGCACACGCGCTGGGCCACGCACGGAGAACCCAACGATGAAAATGCCCACCCCCATTATTCGGCCACCAAAAATTTGGCCATCATCCACAATGGCATCATCGAAAATTATTCGTCACTGAAACAAGAACTTCTGCGCAAAGGGCACCGGTTTTTGAGCGAGACGGATACCGAGGTATTCATTCATTTCATTGAAGACATCAAAGACAATGAACAATGTTCGTTGGATGAAGCCGTGCGTTTAGCGCTTACCAAAGTAGTGGGCGCGTATGCCATCGTGGTAATGTCGTTGCAAGACCCCGACCTGTTGATCGCTGCACGCAAAGGAAGCCCGCTGGTGCTTGGCGTGGGGCGCGGAGAATTTTTTATGGCATCGGATGCAACACCCATCATAGAATACACCAATGAAGTGGTGTATTTGAACGACAAAGAAATTGCCATTATCAATCACGGCAAGCTTACCATCAAAGACACATCCAACTTGCCGCTTACCCCATACGTGCAAACTATAGATTTAGAACTGGAGGCCATTGAAAAGGGTGGGTACGAACATTTCATGCTCAAAGAAATATTTGAGCAACCGCGCTCCATCAAAGATTGTATGCGGGGCCGGCTCGATGCCGCCACCGGAAGATTGATATTGGGCGGCTTGCGCGAACATCTAAACAGGCTCATACATGCAGACCGTATTTTAATTGTAGCCTGCGGCACCTCGTGGCATGCGGGGTTGGTAGCAGAATATTTCTTTGAAGAATTTTGTCGCATCCCCGTTGAGGTTGAATATGCTTCCGAATTCCGTTACCGAAACCCGATCATCCGCGAAGGCGATGTAGTGATCGCCATTTCGCAAAGCGGAGAGACTGCCGACACCTTGGCTGCCATTGACTTGGCCAAATCAAAAGGTGCCATCATTTTTGGTGTGTGCAATGTGGTAGGTTCTTCCATTCCCAGAGCAACCCATGCCGGTGCATACACGCACGCAGGCCCCGAAATAGGAGTGGCGAGCACCAAAGCATTCACGGCACAACTCACCGTGCTCAACATGATGGCATTGATCGTTGCCCAGAAAAAGGGGACCATCACCGAGCAAAAGTTTAACGAGATGATGGTGGAGATGGAGAACCTCCCTGCCAAAGTGGAGAAGGCTTTGTTGCTAAACGATCAGATCAAAAAAATTGCCGAGGAATTTAAAGACGCCAAGAACTTTATCTACTTGGGCCGGGGCTACAACTTTCCCGTTGCCTTAGAAGGTGCGCTCAAGCTGAAAGAAATTTCATACATACATGCCGAAGGATATCCTGCTGCCGAAATGAAGCACGGACCTATCGCCCTGATTGACAAAGATATGCCGGTGCTGGTCATCGCCGTCAAAGACCAGTGGTATGAAAAGATGCTGAGTCAAGTCGAGCAGGCCAAGGCGCGCGGTGGGGTGGTGGTGGCCATTGCCACCGAAGGCGATGACCTGATCGCCTCCAAAGCGGATGAG
>JANOQB010000362.1:0-3556 GCA_031422215.1 Cytophagales bacterium
TTATCCAGGCCCACCGCGTGTTATCAAAAAATGCGTCCACATCAAGACTTGAAAAAGGATCAATTTTTTTTAATTCTTCCTCGTGGCTGAGCAAACAGTTTACTGCCGTTGCCTTCGATTTTGACAGGAAATAAAAAGCAATGTCCATGGGATCCTCTTTTAGATTGTAAGGAATAAGTTTTACCGGTGTTTGGTCTGCTAGTTTATCGCGCCACAATTCCATCGCAGTCAGCGGCACGATCACCACATCCACTTTTATGCCCCATGCAACTACGGTTTCAACTTGGTCTGCCAGCACGATCACGGTGGGCATCCACTCTAGCAACTCTTGGATTTTTTCGAAGGCCATGGCGTGTGCATTCACGATCAGCAAGGCTGGCTCCTGATCTTCGCGCACAATGTGATGGCTCGACATTTATTGTTCAAAGAAACAAACCGACCCACCTACCCACGTTTTGTCTTTGTTGAATTTCACCCCGATCATTTCGCCACGGCTAAGGCGGGCCAGGTTGGTGATCAGTTGCGGGCGGGCAGCGCCATCATCCCACAAAAACAACAAACGTATTTCTGTTTTCACCAAACCATCGGGAGCCTGCACCACTGGTTCGTAATGGACTTTGCGCTGCAGCATAAAATTTTTACGATCGGGCACCGGTATTTTCAAAATGTCGCTTTCGGTAACATGAAACATCACACCACTTCCCGAAAAGGAGAACAAAGGTTTCAGCACGTAATTCTCAAGGTCTGCCGGAAAGGTGGTGTAGTCGCTCAGGAATTTACTTTCGGGCACGGCATCGCTTGTTAAAAACGGCATGGTGTATTTGCTGATATAAAAAAACCAGTTGGGATGCCCGGCCCATTCTACTTCTACCTCTTCGGTCAAATGAAAATCTGTTTTCAGTTCTGGCTTTCCCAAAAGTTCATCGAAGATCACGCGGTTATAAATCCGGTGCACCGGGATTTCAATTCCATTTTTCTTGTAGAAAAGTTTTCGGTTCCGCATGATCAGATCGCCAATGTGAACGGGCTCAATACCCAAATGATGCTTGGTCACCAGAAAGTCGATGGTGGTATTTTGCTTCATGGGATCAATCTCCAACAGGATCACGTTTTCAGGATCGTGGTTGCCAACAATGGCTTTGTGTAGTTGCTTCCAATATTGATCAGAGGTTTTTCCAAAATGAAAATCGAGGTTCTTTGGTATCTGATAATGTTCACAAAATTTGTTTCCCAAAAAATCCTGATAGCCAAAGAGCGAAGGAAAGCCCTGCATTTCTATTAGGCGAGGAACGAGATCACCACCGCCTTCTTCCGTGCACACGGCAAAGTCGAGCGCTAAAAATAATGTGTGCTTATCTTCGTTCGGCACGCGCACATGATCGGGCAATGCATCGGCCATCAACTGCTTAAAATCGGGGCGCACAATAAAATCGATAATGTCATCAGATGCCTTCAACAGTTTGTTTTTAAAATCCTTGCCTACAAACAGAGGGCTCTCGGCAACGCGGAAAGGGATTTTGTACTTGTACTGCTGGTTCAAGTCGTTAAGAAAGTGCTGATACTTTTGTTCAGAAAATTGGCGATTGAACAACTGTCGGGCTGCTGCAATCATACTGCAAGTGAACTTAAGCGGTGGCTTAGTGCGGTCATTAAAAAGCGGGGCACTACGGTGGAGTAGGTAAGCATGATCTTGTCGGGGTCGTTGAGGTGGTCCAGCATTTCCCAATATTTTTTCTCTCCATGTTTTTCAATCACCAATTCTTTTTTGTCATCGCGCAGCAGGTACATGCGCATGCCTACCGCATCCGCCTCTGGGTGAAACTGCATGCCTACGAACGCTTCATCGAAGCGGATGGCCATGGCAGCCCGTTCCTTATCCACGTGTGGCCGGTATTTTTCTATACACAACAAGGCCCCACCACCGGCTTCGATTTTTTTTGTTTCTGGTTGCGTTATCTGATAATCGCGCGAGTCAACGGCCCACATGGGGTCGCCCAGAGAACGGAAAAGCGGATCGTGGTGCCCTTCAAAAGTTTTGTGCACGGGCATCACACCAAACGAAGTGGACTTTCGCTTCGACACAATTCCAAAACCATAATGCCTGCAAAAAACCTGGAAGCTATGGCAGATGAGCAACACATGTTTTTTCTGATCGGGATGCTGCTGATTAAAGATTTTGATATCCTCCATCAAAGAAAAAAACCTGCGCTCCCACAAGCTGCCTTCACTGTCCAGCGGGCTGCCTGGCCCACCGGAAGAAATGTATATGTCAAAATTGAGACCGGCTATTTCTGCTTTCTGGCGCACATCAAAACATTCGCACTTCACAGTCATGTGGCAGTCGGCTTCAAATTCCTCAATCAGTTGGCGAATGCCGCGCATGCCTTCGTTGGCAACGCCCTCATAGAGATCGAGAATGGCAATACGAATTTGGGGCTCTGGTGACACGATTATTTTTTAAGATTTGGTTATTGGCAACCAAGCCAATCCTTTCAATCTTCAAAAGTAGGGAATTACCGATAAATTTTTTTTGTTGTTGGCTGGGATCAGAGAAATCGCTCTTAAAGATATCAATGGAAATTTAGTTTTATGCCAATTGAAATTCCTGGCGGAAGAGGCAGGACGATAATTGCCACGACCTTCAGGTCGTGGTTATTTGTAGGTAGACAGTAAGGGCTTTAGCCCCAATTGAATCTTTATTATTGCCTTCCACAATATACTCTTTCATCCATTTGGCTAAAGCCGAGTCTATCTTTACTCAATTAACCCACGACCTAAAGCCTGCCTGTCCGGTAGGCAGGGTCGTGGCAATTAAACAGCCAAACATACCAAAGACTTAAAATTCTCAGCAGCGACTTTCCTAGGCAGTGGTTTTTTCTTTTCTTACTCCGAAAGCCCAACAAGAACTTTCATAGCCTCATCCCTGTCTTTTTTATCCACAAAAATATGGTCGTGATAAAATGCGGCCACCACATTGCAACTGATCCCTTTTTCGGCAAGTGCTTTTGAGAATGAAGCAGTGAGCCCAACTGCGTTCAACGAAGAGTGTACGGTGAGGGTAATCCATGCTGCTGTAAATGGATAGGAAAAATTTAAACTGTCGGCCAATTCTTTTTTAATGATAATGGTGTGGCCTTCTTCTTCCCTAAATCTCATGATGATGTCGCTGTCATTGATGTTAGTAAAGTTATTCACTACACAGAAGACAAAGTCGCCAATGTTCAGTTTTGGTTTTAAAGACTTTAGCAATTTCCTTAAATCTGTTTCTCCTGTTGTTGCCATGCGAAATTCTTTTTTATGGGCGGAGCCTTTTGCTTATTTCTTCAACACAAAAACGGATTGGTTGTAACCGCCAAAAATACCCAACCCGTTTTCAATGTTTCCATACACGAGCACCGGCTGCGCAAAGAACAGCGAGCTGCTCGAGAGCACGAGCACCCCCGCGGTCGACGCACGCGACACGATCGCCAAAAGCGCCGACGGCCTGCTCGAGCTGCGCATCCCCGCGGGCGCGATCGACACAGGCAAGATCATCCAAATCGACACGCGCCGCGAC
>JANOQB010000363.1:0-2037 GCA_031422215.1 Cytophagales bacterium
GCCCAATCAAAAAAAATTGACCTGGATCAAATTGCCAACAAGCATGCCGTTCAATCTTTCAAAGAATTTTACGAATTGCTAAGCCTGCCCAACGATGCCCATGTTGCAGAAGACATAGAAAAAAATGTGCTCTGGTGCGAAGCTGCTTTTGCCAAGCGTGGCTTCACCACCAAGCGGCTAAACACACCTGCAATGCCGCTCTTGCTTGCAGAACGACCAAGCAAAAATGCAAGAAAGACAGTGTTGATTTATTTACAGATTGATGGCCAGCCGGTGAGCGCTTCGCAATGGGAACAAGAGAGTCCGTGGAAGCCCACCTTAAAAGAAAAAGATGCAAACGGAAAATGGCAACCGATTGCCTATGAAAGATTGTATGAAGACCTGAACCCCGACTGGCGGATTTTTGCGCGCGCCACATCCGATGCCAAAGGACCTGCCATGGCTTTTATCGCCTCCTTGGATGCGCTGAAAGAGTTGAAAGCTGAGCCAAACTACAACCTGAAAGTGATCATGGACTTTGAAGAAGAGTTGGGCTCGCCCAACTTGCCCGCGGCTGTAACCAAATACAAAAATGAATTAGTTGCCGACATGCTAATCATTTTTGACGGGCCACGCCATGTGAGCAACCAGCCCACGCTAAGCTTTGGCGCCCGTGGCATTTGCGAAATCACGCTCACAACTTTTGGCCCACGTGTGCCCGTGCATAGCGGCAACTACGGCAACTATACGCCCAACCCAGCCATGCGCTTGTCCAAATTGCTGGCTTCCATGAAGGACGATGATGGACGGGTGACCATTCCCGGATTTTATGATGGCACTGTCATTTCTGATGAGGAGAAAAAAATATTGCTTCAAGTGCCCGACAACGAAAATGAGATCAGAAAATTTTTGGGCATAGCAGCACCCGATAAAATCGGAAATAATTTTCAGGAGTCGCTGCAATACCCCACGCTGAACATCCGTGGCATGGATGCCTTGTTCATTGGCAAAGAAGCGCGCACGCTCATACCCGCTACGGCCACAGCAGAAATTGATATTCGCTTGGTGCCCACCAGCAATGCCGATAGGCTGATTGGCTTAGTGAAAAGGCATATTCAAGATCAAGGCTACTACCTCGTTGACAAAGAACCTACTGAAGAGGAGCGGATGAAATATCCGAAGATCGCTGCCTTTACATCTACCTTTTCGTATGGTGCTTTTCAAACACCGTTCAATTCCGAAACTGGAATCTGGCTGAGCAAAGCAATGGTGAGCGCGTTTGGAAAAGAGCCAATAAAAATCAGGATCACCGGTGGTTCAATTCCCATTTCACCTTTTGTGATCACACTGGGCATACCCGCTGTGGCCGTGCCCACCGTAAATGCCGACAACAACCAACATGCTGAGAACGAAAACATCCGCGTGGGAAATTATATCGATGCGGTAAAAACTTTTTTGGCGATCATGATGCAGAGGCTTTGAAGTGGTTTCTTACGCTAATCTCATTTTGCCACAAATACAAAATCACTTTGCGGATCATCGGTACCAAACCCATTGAAGTAAGGCTGAGTAGTGAGGTTCAAAAAATAAGGATGTATCAGGGGCAACGACAAAATTCTTCCTTTGCTGCCTCCTATTTCTTTCAAAGCCTTTATGAATTGCGTTGCAAAAGGCGAATGCATTCCAGGGGTGCCATCGGGAACGTATTCCTTGCCACCGCTGGTCAAAACTTTTCGGGTGCGCTTGGATATTTTATTGATCAGGTAATTTTTATCCGATTCGCTCATTTCATCCCCAGGTCCGCGATTGGTTTCCTTAGCCAATTTTTTATCAAAGGTGCCGCCAAAGCAAACATCCATTGTTAAAAACATATGTTCACACTTTATATTTTCCAAGTTATCGCGCAATATTAATTTATCAATGAAACTTCGGTGGCCTAAAGGAGTCCCAACAAAGGTGCGCTTCGGCCAGTTTTGGTTTCTACTCCAATTGATTCAATTCTTGATTGAATTGATACATCGGCAAAAGCGGTGTTCAGAAAACCTCAATAAATGGGTG
>JANOQB010000364.1:0-1810 GCA_031422215.1 Cytophagales bacterium
ACAGAAGATTTTTTAGATTATATGAACCAGACCTACCCAAAGGCACTCGACAAGTTGAAAGAAATTTGTGAAAAATAAAATCCTTCGAAAGTTGAACTATGACAAATGAAAGAAACACAGCCTATAACAGCACCTATCCAAAAGGCGGGGGCAGGCTGTGTTCCAAAGACAGTTTTGTGGGTATCTAAAAAACTTTAGTTCTTCGTATGAAAATTTGTGCTGAAAATAGTCACCTTCGGCAAGCTGCAAACCGTTATGCGTAACGCAAAAAAACCCAAAGCAATGAAACCTTCAGGAGAATTGAATATCGCTTTCTTTTAGTTTTTTATATTTTATTTTTACACTTGATATAAAAAAGAAAACAACAATCATATATGCAATCAAAAGCAACCACACCGGATGAGTATATCGCTGAATTGCCCGCAGATAGAAAGGGCGCCATGACAAAATTGCGCAAAGAAGTATTAAAAAATCTTCCCAAAGGTTTTAAGGAAACGATGGGTTATGGAATGATGGGCTATGTTGTTCCGCATTCACTTTATCCTACTGGTTACCATTGTAAGCCAACCGATCCATTGCCGTTTGCTGGTTTTGCCAGTCAGAAAAATTTTATTGCATTTTATCACATGGGCATTTATGCTGACCCAAAACTGTTGAAATGGTTTGTAACCGAATATCCAAAACATACCGATGCTAAATTGGATATGGGTAAAAGCTGTATCCGTTTTAAAAAGCCCGAAAAAATTCCCTTTAAATTGTTTGGTGAGTTGATGAGTAAAATGACCGTGAAAGATTGGATTGAAAAGTATGAGTCGGCATTTAAGACTCCTTTTAAGAAAAAGTAATTACGTCAGAGGCTGTCACCATTTTGAGCTATAAGGTAGCAGGCATATCGTGTGAGCAGAATATCTTCAATTTCCTTTTCCGCACCTTTGCCAAGGGCGATCATCTTCCTGACGTCAGGAAAATGATCGGGCACCTCCTCACCTGCATGGATGCACGAGTCCTTTGCCTTTTGTATTACCTTTTGAAAGTTCTCCCATTTGCTGTATCCCAACAGCATTTGAAGTTCACGGGCACTCCAGCATTCTACTCCTTCCAGCATTGCTGCTGCTTCTTCAAATTTTGCAAACATCTGTAGTATCTCTTCCTTCTTTATCATCAAATAGTTTTCATTCCTCTCAAAATCTCTCCATCAACACTCTGCGCCTTTCTTTGTTTGCTTCTGCATCTTAGCAATTGGTTCCGCAGAGTCTCCGGAGCGAGAGCCTCTTCAGAGAAAAAATCACAAACGCTTCTACTCCTTTATAATCTCAAACTCCACCCTCCTGTTTAGCTGCTTGTGGTCATCGGTCACTTCTTGCGCAATGGGCTTTGAACTTCCCAACCCAATGGCCGTGATGCGCAGCACATCGATCAGGAATTGATCAACCAGATATGTTTTTATGGCATCGGCACGGGCTTGCGACAGGCGCAAGTTGGCATCTTCTTTTCCTGCCGAATCGGTGTGACCAGAAATTTTCAGTTTGAATGCCGGGTGGTCGATCAAAAAATTGGCGAGCTTATCTAAGTCACTGTGCATGGCAGGCAATATGTTTGCTTTTCCGTTTTCAAATTCCAAGGTCTCGAAAGCGATCTTGCTTTCGATGGGCTCGGCAACTTTATTTATTTCACGATCGCCATCTAAAAAAAATATTTCTTCAATGCGAAAAAATTCATCGCCTTGAATGATGAGCAAATAATTTCGCTTGTTGATCAGGCTGAAATCGAACGTTCCGTCATCGCGGATAAATTTGGGCGCCACTTCCAC
>JANOQB010000365.1:0-10050 GCA_031422215.1 Cytophagales bacterium
GTTGAGGCAAGGATCATGGCCACTTGCTCTTCCACGGGCACGGGTGCATACTGAGGTTGTTTCAGCACTTCGGTATTTCTGCGTCCACGCTCAATAGTAAGTTTAGTGGCAGCATCCAGATCGGAACCAAATTTTGAAAACGCTTCCAACTCGCGGAACTGTGCCTGATCAAGTTTCAGTGTACCGGCTACTTTCTTCATGGATTTTATCTGAGCCGAACCACCCACGCGCGACACGGAAATACCCACGTTGATAGCAGGGCGCACCCCTGCGTTGAACAGGTTTGTCTCAAGGAAAATCTGACCGTCTGTAATGGAAATCACATTGGTAGGAATATAAGCCGACACATCGTTGGCTTGTGTTTCGATAATGGGTAATGCTGTTAACGATCCACCACCTTTCACCAAATGTTTGATGGAAGCCGGCAAGTCGTTCATGTTTTTAGCGATCTCATCGTTGTTAATGATTTTTGCTGCACGCTCCAATAGGCGTGAGTGAAGATAGAACACATCGCCCGGATATGCCTCGCGGCCTGGAGGTCTTCTCAACAACAACGATACTTCGCGGTAAGCAACGGCCTGCTTGGAGAGGTCGTCATAAATAACCAACGCAGGCCTTCCGGTGTCCCTTATAAATTCGCCTATGGCAGCACCGGTGAATGGAGCAAAGAATTGCATGGGAGCCGGATCGGAAGCAGAGGCAGAAACAATTACCGTGTATTTCATGGCACCGGCTTTTTCAAGTGTAGCCGCCACGGTAGCTACCGTAGAAGCCTTCTGGCCTATGGCCACATAAATACAAAATACCGGCTTGCCGTTTTCGTAAAATTCTTTTTGGTTGATGATGGTGTCAATGGCCACGGCCGTTTTGCCGGTCTGGCGGTCGCCAATGATCAACTCGCGCTGGCCACGGCCAATGGGGATCATTGCATCAATCGCCTTGATGCCCGTTTGCAATGGCTCGTTTACCGGCTGGCGGAAAATTACACCAGGGGCTTTGCGCTCCAAAGGCATTTCATATAATTGACCTGCTATCGGGCCCTTGCCATCAATGGGCTGCGCCAGCGTGTTCACCACACGGCCCAGCAATCCATCGCCTGCTTTTACAGAGGCAATTTTACCGGTCCGCTTCACGGTGGCACCTTCTTTAATGCCCGCTCCATCGCCTAGCAACACAGCACCCACGTTGTCTTCTTCAAGATTTAGCACGAGTGCTTGTAATCCATTTTCAAATTCAATCAACTCACCGGCTTGTGCCTGGGTAAGTCCGTAAATGCGGGCCACGCCATCGCCAATGGTGAGCACGGTTCCTATCTCTTGCAATTCCGCGGCTGTGCGCGATTGAGAAAGTTGTTCGCGCAATATTGCTGATATTTCCTCGGGTCTGATTTCTGCCATAATCTTTAGTTCAAAATTTTAATAGTCAACTTATACTTTTTTCAGAATTCCTTTACGAAAGGGTTTTCACTGAATTTTATTTTCAACGATCTCAGTTTGCTTTTTATGGAGGCATCAATCTGGCGGTCGCCCACATTCAGGATGAAGCCCCCAATCAAATCTTTGTCAACTTTCTCTTCCAACTCAACAAACTGCTTGTTGCTCAATTTTTTTACGATGGTCTCCAGTTCGCCCCTCAGCTTTTCGTCAATTGGTATGGTAGAAGTTACCGATGCCTTGCCGATGCCTTTGTATTCGTTGTAGGCATTGTGAAACTCGGTGGCAATGGATGGCAAAAGTGGCTCGCGGTTTTTTGCAGTGAGCAGGTCAACAATGGCCATGGTAAGCGCATGAACCCTTCCTGAAAAAATCTTCTTCAGGATTTCTTTTTTCTTTTCATGCCTTACAATCGGGCTTTGAAGCATCAACACAAAGTCGCGGTTGCTTTGGCACACTTTCGCAAAGAACAACATGTCGGTATGTACTTCCTCAAGCACGTTTTGCTCTACGGCCAGTCCGAGCAGCGATTTTACATATCTGGAAGCAACGCGTGAGTCGGCCATGGATCAATTCAGCTTAAGGTCTTTGATGAATGTATCGGCCAGTTCTTTCTGCGCTTTGTCATCTTTCAGATTGTTCTTGATCAGCTTTTCAGCTATATCCAGCGAGAACATAGCCACTTGTGCTTTCACATCGCGAAGGGCTGCTTGTTTTTCTGTTTGGATAATTGCTTTGGCATCTTCAATGATCCTGTCGGCATTCTTTTTTGAATCGGCCTGGGCCTGATCGTGCAGCCTGCTAGCAGCATCGCGGGCATCGCGCAAAATCTTGTCTCGTTCATCGCGGGCATCGCGCAGCAATTTTTCGTTGTCGGATTTTAATGCCGCCATTTCCAATTTTGCTTTCTCGGCAGAATCCAATGCCTGCTGAATGGAATTTTCCCGTTCCTTCAAGGAAGCAAGGATTGGCTTCCAGGCCATTTTTGAAAGCAGTAAAAACAGCAGCACAAATACAACGAGCTGCCAAAAAATGAGACCGGTGCCGGGGGTTAATAAGTCCATAGTATCAAAAGTTTAAAAACTTAAAATCAAAAAAAGAAACCTGCCCGGCCCAATGCCTAAGGCAAGTTTCAAGTTGCTTTTTTACGCTTCTCTTCCCGAGATGATAAAGCAAATTACCAACGCAAAGAGTGCAGCCACTTCCACAAGGGCGGCAATGATCAGCATCGTAGTCTGAAGACGGTTAGCGGCTTCAGGCTGACGGGCCATTGCTTCCATAGCAGAACCACCGATGCGGCCTACACCAATTCCAGCGCCTATTGCAGCCAGACCAGCGCCAATGCCAGCACCCATGATAGCAAAGCTGATGTCCAATAAAATTGCGAATGACATAAAAATATAGATTAAGTTAAATACGTCCGGGACTCTCCCGGATTATCTTTTGTCTTCCCTACCCTTTCGGGGAAAGAAGAACTTTAATTTCTCAGTGATGCCCATGCTCTTCGGTGGCCATGCCAATGTAAAGCGAAGTGAACATCGTAAACACATACGCCTGGATGCCCGCTACCAGCAATTCAATGAGTGTGATGAACAACACCATGACAGATGAAGCAATCCCCACCAAATAACTATGGAACATAAATGTTAAACCAAGCAAACTCAACAACACAATATGACCTGCGGTGATGGCTGCAAACAAACGGATCATGAGCGAAAAAGGCTTTGTAATAATCCCGATCACCTCCACAGGCAAAATGATGATGCGCAGAGGAAGCGGCACACCGGGTGTCCAGAAAATATGGGACCAATAATTTTTATTGCCGCTCAGGTTGGTGATCAAAAAAGTAAGCACGGCCAACACCATAGTGACGGCAATATTGCCCGTCAAATTTCCCGCTCCCGGCAAAAGGCCTAACAAATTGCCAAACAGGATGAAGAAAAAAAGTGTGAGCAAATAAGGCAGATAGGTTTCATACTTATGGCCAATGTTGGGCTTAACAATTTCATCGCGAACAAACATAATGATAGGCTCCAGAAAAGACTGAAGGCCTTTGGGTGCTTTGCCACGGTTGCTTTTGTAGGCATTGGCAACGGATATAAATGCAAACATCAACAGCCCCGCATTGATAAGCAGCATGGCTACATTTTTGGTGATGGAAAGGTCGAGCACGGCTTTGCCCGATTCCGCCAGCGTGATGTGATTGTGCTCCAATTTATAACCGTTGTATTCAACTTCCTGATGGTGCTCATTGAAAAAATTGGAGGAAGAGAAAACATCAAGCCCTTTTTCGGAAGAATAAACAATGATGGGAAGTGGCAACACAAGGTGATCGGTGAAGTGCCACTGGTGATCGTCCATCACGTGGTGGATGATCACATCGCTCATGTTCAGCTTTTCGCCAGGGGTTTCTTCGCTGGCCTTTAGCAAGTTTGAAAAGCCGGCAACAACAACAAGAACGAGGGTTAAAAATGCTGTTTTTGTTGTCCTAAATGGCTTTTTCATGTCGCGGGAGCAGGGTCGTTTTTTTTATAATGCAAAAGTATCAATTATCCATTCTGAAAAAAAAAAATCTCTGAAATTTTGAGAGAGGTGATAAACGCAGAGTGCGCGGAGGTCCGCAGAGAGGTTACAAAAAGGATAGTGAGAAGGGTCTTTGCGCAACTCAGCGGTCTCTGCATTAAAAAAGGGCACTACTTAAATTTTTTAAACAAAAAGGAAACCTCCAAAAAGGTGAGCAGCAGATAGGCAAGTATAAAAAGCGCGGCATTCTCAACCGCGGCTGCCGGTTCGGTCAGCACAATAAAAAGGATAAGGGCCAGGCCACAAACCATCTTGAGCACGATGGAGAGCAGATAAGCCCGTACAAAACCTTCTCCCGGCTGCCGCTTGTACAATTTGTAATAAACCACTGTGGTGATGCCCAGAAGAAAAAGCAAAATCTCCTTGCTGTAAGTGGGCAATGGCCACCAACCCTGTTGCACACCCAGCCCTGTTGCACCGGCAAGCATAAGTGTTGTGATGGCAGCACCGAGGACGAAGCGCAGCAAGTTCAGTCTTTGTTTAAGGATCGGTACAGGTGGAACATCATTCCGCCAAATATCAGGAATACAAACGTGAGCAGGAAGACTGGGAATTTCAATTCGAGGTAGCGATCTAACTTTAAACCCAACCACGCCCCCGAACCAATGGTTGCCAGCATCTGCAACCCCAGACCACTTAATTTCAACAAAGAGTTTGCTTGTTTCTTCTTATCGTCTTCCATAAAAAAAAGAAGCCACAAATCCGAACGAACCTGTGGCCAATATTCTATAATGATGAGCTATGTCTAGTTCGCGCGTACCTCTTCGGGCCGTAAGGCATGCATACCATTCTCACCCATTTTGATATCTTTAATAACAGCGCCCATCTTGCAACTGCCGTTGAAAATAGCCCCAGGCTCCACCACTAATTTGCCAGTTAAAATATCACCGTGTATTTTGGCGGTGGCCTTTAATATTAATAACTCAGATACTTCCAATTTACCTTTTACTTCACCCTCTATATCAGCATTTTGTGCAATGATGTTTCCCTCCACATGACTAGAGTGGCCCAGGGCAATCTTGGATTTTGATTTGATGCTTCCAATTACGCGGCCTTCAATGCGGATGTTCCCATAGGTTTCAACATTTCCTTCCAATACGGTGCCCTTGCCGATCACATTGCTTGAATTGCTAATCTCCTCAGCAATCCTTTTTTCTTCTTTAGATGTTAGCATGTTTTTAGTGTTTAAAAAGTAACAAAGTCTTCCGGGTTCAGGGAGTTGCCATTGTACCACATTTCAAAATGCAGATGCGGGCCATCGGTCATCTCTCCACTGTTGCCAACTATAGAGATTATTTCACCAGCGTTTACAAAACTACCAACTTTTTTTAATAATCCTGCATTGTGCTTATACACCGAAACGAGGTTGCCCCTGTGCTGCACGGCTATCACGTGCCCCGAATCCTGCGTCCACGATGCCATGATCACCATGCCATCGGCCAAACATTTTACAGGCTCGTTGCTCTTGGCCACAATGTCTGCACCATAGTGCCCTTTCTTCACATCGTAATGATCGGAGATGAAACCGGTAATGGGAGTAAAGAAAAAAACCTCTTCCAACTCGCGGTGCTTGGCGTTGGTCAACGACACCACCGAGAATTCATTTTTTTCAAAATCTTTTCTGAACAAGGAATCGGATGGAGCGAGCTTCATATCGCCTATGGCTTTAACAGGGTTTCCGTTATCCACCAATGCTTGCGCAGGATCGGCAAAACCATTGGATGTATCGCCACTCAATATCCGTTGAAAATTTTGGATGAACATATCCTTCTGGTTCACCTCCACGGCAAGTGAGTCAACTTTTAGAGCCAGCTCATACAATTTTTTGTTGGCTTCCATTTGAGCGTGCTTGGGATCAAACCATTTTGCCAACAATGTTTTGGAGAGAAACAGGCTGCCAACAAAAAGCAACAGAAACAACGTGGCTGAAAGCACTACCACTTTTGCGTAGGTAAACCCAATGGTGGACTTCTCGGCCAGGTTCTCTTCGTTGCGGATCACCAACTGATATTTGGTAGTGAGCCGTTCGGATATGGTCTTTTGAGGTTTCAATACATTAAATTTCGACAAAATTAGATATTCTGATTGATTATAATATTGAATATCTGTTTTTTACGTTTGTAGGCTAAATCTTCCGATCAGTGACTTTTCGTTTTCTCTTGTATGTGTTTTGTGCCGCGCTGTTGCTAACAGTGGCAGGCTGCTCGATCAATCAAAACAATATAACCAGCAACCTATATCATAATATGACGGCCCATTACAATGGCTACTATTATGCAAGGGAACAAACGCAAGAAGTGGAAAAGGTGATATTGAAAAGCCTTGACGATGACCCCAACCAGATATTGAGGATCTTCGCTAAGTTAGATACCACACTGGCCAAAAGTTATGTGAAGGACACCGATGAGATCATCAAGATGGCTTCGCTCTCCATACAGCGGCACCCCAATAGCCGATGGGTGGATGACAATTATATCATGGTGGGCAAAGCGCGGTTGTATGCGTGCGATTTTCAAAACGCCATCCAGACTTTTAAATACGTGAACACCAAAAGCCCGCATGTGGCCACCCGGCACCGGGCCTTGGTGCAGTTGCTGCGAACGTTTACCGAGCAAAATGATTTTGACCGTGCCGAAGAAACATTCCGGTATTTGGAAAAAGAGAAATTGAACAAAGAAAACCAAAAGGATTTGTATTTGGAGAAAGCCTACTACTATCAGGTGCGCAACGATTATGATTACATGGTGCGCAACTTGGCCAAGGCCGACTCGTTGCTGGAACGGAGCGACCGCAAGGGGAGGATTTATTTTTTGATCGGACAGGTGTATCAAAAGCTGGGCTTCAATTCGGAGGCCTACAATTATTATCGCAAGTGCATTGGCACCAACCCCGATTATGAAATTGATTTCTATGCGCGGCTCAACCTGGCGCAAGTAGCCCGGCTGGACGACAAGCGCGACACGAAGCAACTGCGCGCACAGTTTATGAAGATGCTCAGCGACTTAAAAAATGTGGAGTTCAAAGACAAAATATATTATGAGCTGGGTGAGTTTGAACGGAAGCAAAGCAACCATGCCGAGGCCATTGAAAGCTACAGACTGGCTGCGCATGCCGGCACCAACAAGCGCATACAGGGCAGTGCCTTTCTTCGCATCGGCCAGCTTCAGTTCGATTCGCTCAAGAAATATAGCTTGGCAAAACTTTACTACGACAGTGCCATCGCAGCCCTGCCCAAAGATTTTGAGAATTATGACGCCATAAAAAAAAGACAGGAAGTGCTGGGCGAATTTGCCAAATACACCGAGGCCATTACTTGGAACGACAGCCTGTTGTACTTGGCCACTTTCGATTCGCTCACCGTGCGCACCAAACTGGATTCGGTGTTGGCAAGCAGAAAAAAACCAGAAGACAAATCCAAAAGAAAACGCAACCGAACTGCTGGTGCATCATCCGGTGGCAACTCGGGCAGTGCACTTTTTAATGAGGAGTCAACGGCCACTTCTGATTGGTATTTTGGAAATCCCACCGCAGTGAGTTTGGGCCAAACGGAGTTCCAACGGATTTGGGGCACACGGCCACTGGAAGACAACTGGCGCAGGTCAGTTAAAACTTCGGTGATCAACGATGCCCTCACAACACCTGCTCAAACAGACATCGCCCAAACCAATCAGCAGCCCAAGGCAGAAACAAAAACTGTAAAAGCAGACGAGGTAGGCAATCTGATTTTGCAATTGCCCACTACCGATAAACAAAAAGAAGAAGCCTTGGCCAAAATTGAAGAGGCATACTTTAAACTGGGCGACCTCTATTATTTTCAGTTGAATGAAAAAGACAACGCACAAGGTTCGTACGAAAAACTTTTGTCGCGGTTTCAGGATTCTGAATTTGAACCCGAAGTGCTTTACAAACTTTACTTGATCACCAAAGAAAAAGACCCAACCTTGGCAGAGCGGTATGCGCAACAATTAAAAGACAATCATCCCAGCTCAACGTTTACCCGCATACTTATCAACCCCGATTATCTGAGGGAAAGCACCGTGGCAGCAGAAAAACAAAAGTTGATTTACAAAGAGGCGTATGCGCAATTTCAGATCAACAACCTGAGGGCCGCCACCGACCTTGTAAAGCAGGCGGAGAAAGAAGGTGAGACAAGTTTTACACCGCAGTTAGAGCTTTTCAAAATAATGATCATCGGAAAAACAGAAGACGTTGCACAATATCAATTTGAGTTGGGCGAGTATTTGAAAAAATATCCGGACGGAACATTGAAACCCTATGCCGAACAATTGCTTGCCGCATCCAAAACTTTGCTGGAAAAATTGGAGCGCGCCAAAGGCATCCAGTTTGCCGCCAAGCTGGAAGGACCACATAATTTTATTATCGTTTATAACACAATCGAGCGGATCACGGTGCCCATATCAAACACGCTGGAAAATTACAACGATGCGCAATGGAAAGAATTGAAGTTGGCAACCACCAACATGATCCTGAACGATGAAAAGACCATCACCATGGTTACGGAGTTTCCCAACCGTAAGGCAGCACTCAGTTATTTCGACAAATTCCTCGCCCAGATCGCCACGGCCAAGCCACTATCAACCTTTAAATTTTATAGCTTTGTGATAACAAAAGATAATTTTCAGATTTTTTACAGAACCAAAGCACTGGATGAGTACCTCACCTTCTTTGACCGCAACTATCAAAAGCAAAATCAATAGCCTCCTTGGTATCCGCAAACCGTGGATAGCCAAAGCCATTAAATATATCTGGATAGCCTTCATCTGTTTTATGATCGGGTTTCCCTTGTATGTCTATACGGTAAGCATCAATTTGTTTGGCATGTATGGCCAGATGCCCAGCTTAAGTGAAGTGGAGAATCCGGAAAACGATCTGTCATCAGAAATCATTTCTTCCGATGGCGTTTCGCTGGGGCGGTACTTCCGCTACAACCGGAGCCAGGTTAGATACGAAGAACTTTCCGAAGACCTGGTCAACACCCTCATTATTTCTGAAGACCATCGTTACTACAATCATTCAGGTCTGGATTTTCCAGCCTACTTACGGGTGTTTATTGGACTCATCACATTCAGCCCACAAGGGGGTGGCAGCACCATCACACAACAGTTGGCAAAGAACCTTTACACGATGAACCCCGACCGCAGTTTGGATGGATGGCTCAGCAATCTTGGCAAAGTGCCCAGGCGCGTGATCCAAAAAACCAAAGAGTGGATCATCTCGGTCAACCTAGAAAAAAATTTCACGAAAGATGAAATCATTGCCATGTATTTAAACACGGCAACCTTTAGCAGCAACACCTATGGCATTAAAGTAGCCGCAGAAACTTATTTCAACAAACAGCCCGACAGTCTCAATATCCAGGAGTCGGCTGTGCTGGTGGGCATGCTGCAAGCGGCAACTTTTTTCAATCCGCAACGCAACCCGGAAAACGCACTGCGCAAGCGCAACGAAGTGCTTTATAAAATCTATAAGCATGGCTATAAAATAAAAACGCGCGAGCAGTATGATTCCATAAAAGCATTGCCCATCGAACTGAGCTACAGTGTTCAAAATCAAAACGAAGGGCTGGCCACTTATTTCCGCACGGTGCTGGGCAACTACCTTCTTCAATATTGCAACAGCAAAGGCATTGATCTATACAACTCCGGGTTGAAAATTTATACCACCATCGACAGCCGTCTGCAAAAATATGCAGAGGAATCCATGACCGAGCACATGGGCCCCTATCAAAAAAGTTTTTTTGAAGAATGGAAAACAAGAAAGAAAAACCCGTGGGTAGATGATGATGGTGCGGAAATCAAAGGCTTCATTCAAAAGCGGATCAGGCAATCAGATGCCTATAAAATCTATGCTGAAAAATACGGTGAAGATTCCGACTCCTTGAAAATCATGCTCAACCAAAAAAAGCCCATGACCATTTTTTCGTGGGATGGCGAGCGCGACACGTTGTTCAGCAGCATCGACTCGGTAAATTATTATAAGCGCTTTTTGCAGGCAGGTTTTATGTCGATGGATC
>JANOQB010000366.1:0-4961 GCA_031422215.1 Cytophagales bacterium
TCCGTACGGACTTTAAATAGAAATTTTCATTTGGTATCTAGGAAAGTCATTGCAATCCATACGTTGGGCTACCCGCCTGCCAAGCGATCGGGCAGGAAGCCCACTTCCAAAAGGTGATCAATCGCCACGTGCCTGCCTACCGTACAGACAGGCTTAAGCACGTGGCAATTGATGGTGAAATTTCAAGGGACTTTAGTCCCGAACACAAAACTGTCGTACCCCGTACAACATCTTTAAGTTTGCAAAGGCGTCAGTGGCTGGCTATCAGAACGAGGAGCCCCTCCCTCACCGCTTCGGCTCCACTAAAATAACATCCTCACGCTCCACTACCACAGCCCCGGCCGGATCGCCTTTGCGCTTGCGCACAAACTTTTTTGGGGTCACAGTCACTGGGCAAAGTGTTTCATTTTTCCGTTTCGAATTGTAGGCTGCCAGTTGGGCAGCACGCTCTATCACATCTTTGGGAAATGGTTTGCCTGCCTGATATTTAATAATGACATGCGAGCCTGCCACATCTTTTGCGTGCAGCCATAGGTCGTCTTTGTGTGCATGTTTTAACGTGAGCTGGTCGTTGGTTTCGGCATTTTTTCCAACCCATATTTTAAATCCTTTGTGTTCAAAATCAAAATAGGGCAAAGACTTCTCCTGGCTTTTGATTGCGACAGGTGCCATGCTTTTTCGGAGTTCTTTCAGATCAGTCACAACTTCCAATGGCTGTAAAGAATCATTCCATTTCTTAATCTCCTCTTGCTTATGGAGGATTGACTCCTTCAACTTATTGATTTCAATTTGCTTGTTGCGTGCCTTCCGGTAAAACACCTCAGCATTTTTTTGAGGGTTCAATTCTTTTCTCAACTTAATTTCAATCACGGTATTATCGTAAAAGTTATTTAGACGAATGCTTTCCATTCCGGTTTTCATTTCGTGCATGTTCGCCATGATCAGATCGGCCCATAATTGATAGTGATGGTCGTTCAGCAATACGTTCAGCTTGCCCTGGTTTTTTTCAATGTAATTATTTCCGGATTTAATCTGGTCGATAAAATATTTTCTGATCGCAGTCTTTTCTATATTTAATGTGCCAACCACAGAATATGAATAAAAGAATTCATTCACCGCCTCCACCGGATCGGTAAACGACTTACCTATTTTACCAATGGGAAATAATGAAAAAATCAGGTTTCCCTCTATCTCAGTTAGAAAATAATGTGGAGACTCCAGCGTGGCTTTCAATTGATTGACATCCGACCATTGCGTTTCTACATCGTGGGTTTTAAACCCTTTCTCTTCAAGCCATTGCCACGCCCATTTGCCAAAGGTGAAATACAGTGAAGATAATTTTTCTTTGTTTTCTTCAAACGCTTGCTTGCTCCAGTCAATCTCCCGATCCAACTGCGACAACTTTATTTCTTGATCTCCAACTAAGTGATTTCTGAATATCGAAGTGGCCTTGTCACCCTCACAAAGTATTACGTTCGCCCGGTTGCCGTGCATTTTAAAAAGCAAAGTATAGGAATCTTCGAATCCAATCGAAAAACTTCTTTCATTATTATGTTGATAAACGCCTAAAACTTTTTTCATCAACACGTTATTAAATAAGTCGATACTGTTTTTCTTTGCACGGCCAAATGTTTTTGGAAAGCAAAGGCAACAAAAAGCAGGCTGCAACAATGCTTTGATGAAGAATGAGGTGCTTCCGTTATGGAACTCGATGATCAACTCGTCTTTGTTTTGGCTGAAGCAAGAAACCAGCGTAAAGCCTTTGAGCAATTGCCCTAACCGGTTGCTGAGTTGAGTTAAAAAATAGTAATTGTTGTGCACTGTCAGAGTGTGATGGTGAGGCCATCATACGCCAAGGCAACAGAATCGGGAAGCTCCTCTTCAACCTTTTTGTGAAGACCCAACTTGTGACTTACGTGGATCAAATACGTTTGACTTGCCCTCACGCTTGCGGCCACTTCCAATGCTTCGGTCAAATTGAAATGAGAAATGTGCTTCTCGCGTTGCAGCGCATTCAATACCAATACCTTTGTGCCATTCATTTTTTCAAAGGTAGCATCAGGAATGTGGTTGGCATCGGTGATGTAGCAAAAGTCGTTGATGCGAAATCCCAACACAGGCATCTTAAAATGATTGACCGGCAAAGGCAAAAACCGTATTCCTTCCACTTCAAATTCATCCTCCGTAATTTCAATTAGCTGAAGTTGAGGAGTGCCCGGATATTTATGTTGATCAAAAGCATAGTAAAATTCAATTTCAAGTTGCTTGAGCAAAGCGCGTGTGCCATACACCGGCATGTCAACTTTTTGCAGATAGTTGTAGGCTCTTACATCATCAAGCCCTGCAATATGGTCTTTGTGGCCATGTGTAAAAATAACAGCATCGAGTTTGTTTATTTTTTCGGTTAGCATTTGTTGCCGAAAATCGGGCCCTGTATCGATCACAAAACTTTTTCCTGAAATATCGATGTGAACTGAAGAGCGAAGCCGCTTGTCGCGATAGTCCATGGAAAGGCAAACCTCACAGGCACAACCAATAACGGGCACGCCCTGCGATGTTCCTGTGCCAAGAAAGGTAACTTTCAATTGGTTTAAAATTTGAAAACGTGTTTCAGCAAAGCGGAACTAAGCTTGCCTTTTTCCTTTTTGAACTCAGTGTATTTTCCTTTGGTGAGTTGAAAACCCGTGCACTCTTTGGTAAGGGGAGCTACAATCCAGTATTCCTTTACACCCGCTTGCTCATAAGCAAGTTTCTTCTGATTGCGATCCAATTTTTCTGTGCCTGAAGAAAGTATTTCAATAACTAAATCGGGTGCACCATAAATACCATTTTCTTTTATGATGGATACATTCTCTTTGGTTATAAAAACTATAGCAGGTTGAAAAGCATTCTTACTATTGAGGTAAACATCAATTGGCGAAACAAGCACCTTTCCCCTTTTTGTTTTCCTTGCGTAAACATGAATACTGCTGAATATTGTTCCAACAATGTCTTGATGGCGAGTAGTAGGTGCTGGTGACATATAAAGGGAGTTATCGATCAATTCAGCGCATGTACCCTCGGGGAGCATTTTAAATACTTCCAGCAAAGTGCGGGGTGGTTGTGGAAAAGTGGTTACCTGCATATTCAAAGATACAAATTCTAACGCCTACATAAGTCAGCTCTTCACCTCTTCATGATTCAACTCTTGATACAACTTCAAACTCTTTTCGGTAAACCGGGAGGTATCCAACTCAATGATTTTTAAAATATCGAGCAGGGCATTTATTTTTCCCTCCATGGTAAAGAACTTATTGACAATCATGATCTTCTGTTCCTTTAGCAGGCAATAGCCCGATTTGAAGTTGCCCTTTTCGTAGCGGAGTATGTAATCCGATTCGGCAACAAGGTCTTCGAGCTTGGTAAGAAATTGGTTTGTGTATTTGATCATTCGTAGTGGCGAATTTTTATGCTGCAAGATGCCATTTTATTTGGCATTAGTCAATGGTCATTAGACTACCGGATATGGACTTTTGACTAATTTTGAAAATGCCTTCCAAAACATTGATCGTAATTACCGGGCCCACAGCCGTAGGGAAAACAAACGTGGCCTTGCACATAGCCGAACATTTCAATACCGAGATAATTTCGGCTGACTCGCGACAGATTTATAAGGAATTTGAAATAGGCACAGCCAAACCCACCTTTGAGGAGTTAGGTAGGATAAAACATCATTTTATAAACACGCATTCCATTGAACAACCCTATGATGCCGGTGCTTACGGTCGGGATGCGCTCATGCTAATTCACGCTCTCTTTAAAAAACATAACATTCTGATTTTGTGCGGAGGTTCGGGCTTGTATATAAAAGCCGTGCTGGAAGGATTTGACGCTATGCCAGCAATTCCACAAGGGATGCGCGAACAAATAATTGCCGAACATGAATCAAAAGGACTTGCCTGGTTGCAACAAGAAGTAAAAGAAATTGACCCCGGTTATTTTGCTCAGGTTGATATCAACAACCCACACCGCCTGATCAGGGCCCTTGAATTATACCGAGCATCGGGCCAGAAGGCAAGCCTATTAAGAGCAAAAGAAAAACGCAAACATGAATTTGAGATCATTAAAATTGGATTGGAAATGGATCGTGATCAACTTAATGTGCGTATCAACGCACGCATGGATACGATGATCGAAAAAGGATTGTTTGAGGAAGCTGAAAATTTTTTTCCTCACCGCCATCTCAATGCCTTGCAAACTGTGGGCTATCGCGAAATATTTGATTTCATGGAAGGTCGGGTTAATAAAGAAGAATCCATCCGTATGTTGAAACGAAACACACGAAGATATGCCAAGCGACAACTTACTTGGTTTAAGCGCGACACCGAAATACATTGGTTCAAACCGGAGCGGGTGGACGAAATTATTGACTATGTCGGGTCAGTTATGCAGCGGCAAAAATTAAAAGATTGATCATCTGGCAACAGCCTACTCCCAACTGCTTACTTTTGCTCCGAATCTATTTTCCATGAACAAACGCGTCTTGATCGTCACCTACTATTGGCCCCCTTCCGGGGGAAGTGGAGTGCAGCGTTGGTTGAAGTTTGTAAAATACTTGGTGCGCGCTGGGTGGGAACCGGTGGTGTTTACTCCTGAGAATCCATCGTTCACCTTGGAAGACAAATCGCTGATTAAAGATGTGCCCAACTCCGTGGAAGTTATCCGCTTTCCTATTTGGGAGCCGTATCAATTGTTTTTCAAGCTATCATCCTTGGCAGGAAACAAAAACCCACAGCAGGCCGACTTTATCTCGACAGGAAAAAAAACATTCTTCCAAAAAACAAGTTCTTGGATAAGGGGCAATTTTTTTATCCCCGATGCACGACTGTTTTGGGTTTTTGTTTCCTGCCAAGGATGATAGCTTGAAAAACAATTGATACGGCTCCCAAATAGGAAAGCGGATAACTTCCACGGAGTTGGGC
>JANOQB010000367.1:0-2112 GCA_031422215.1 Cytophagales bacterium
CTCACGGGCAAAAACCAAAACCACGACCGAGGTGTGCTTTCGATGGCCCACGCTGGCCGCAACACAGGAGGCTCGCAATTTTTTATCTGCCACACACGCCAATCCACACAGCACTTAGACCGCAACCACACCGTGTTCGGAAAAGTGTATGAAGGTTTGGATATCATTGATGTTATCCGTCAGGGCGATGTGATGGAGAAAGTGGTGATAACGGAAGAAGTTGTTTAGTCGTCCTCAAGTTCTGCCGCACGTTGTTATGACGCGTTGATTTGATAGAGCTCGATCGATTCTAATCCTTTGATTTAAGTTGTCCTTCTTCTTCTTCAATGACAGCCTTTCACAAAAAAGGACTTCAATAAATTAAATCAATGTGTTACCTTCATCCAAACATTAAATACCATGACTACTTCACGCAGAGATTTTATTAAAACAAGTGCCCTGGCCGTGGCCGGAGGTTCTTTGCTTTCCACTTCGTTGTTTGCCCACACCGCCAAGGACAAATTGTTGGGGTTGCAGCTTTATTGTGTGCGCGATGAGATGAAAAAAGATCCACTCGGCACATTGAAAGAATTGGCTACATACGGCTACAAACATGTAGAGCACGCCAACTATGTGGACAGGAAATTCTATGGATGGACCACCGCAGAATTCAAAAAAATATTGGGCGACATGGGCATGACTATGCCCAGTGGCCACACGGTGTTGAGCAAAACCCGCCATTGGGATGACGCCAAAAAAGATTTTAACGATCTGTGGAAATATACCGTAGAAGATGCCGCAGCCATGGGGCAGCAATTTGTGATCAGCCCTTCCATGGATCAGAAAGTGAGGCAAAACTATGATGAACTTCTTAAGTTCCTGGAGATGTTCAACAAGAGTGGCGAACTCTGCAAAAAGTCGGGGATGAAATTTGGGTATCACAACCATGATTTTGAATTCAGCGAAAAGCTAAACGACAAAACCCTTTACGACATCATTCTGCAAAACACAGATCCCAATTTAGTGATGCAACAACTTGACACAGGCAATTTATACAACGGTGGCGCCAAGGCCATTGACATCGTTAGAAAATATCCAGGCCGCTTTGAATCGTTGCACGTAAAAGACGAAATCAAAACCACCGAAGGGAGTAAAGAAAAATATGAAAGCACTATTTTGGGCGCTGGCATTGTGGGTGTAAAAGAAGTGATCGACCTGTGCCGCGATTCGGGCGGCACCATTCATTTTATCATCGAGCAGGAAAGCTATCAGGGAAAAACTCCGCTTCAATGCATGAAAGAAGATTATGAAATCATGAAGAAGTGGGGGTATTAAATTAGAAACAGAGCCTATGTTGGGTCAAAAAAATAGTTGTTGACCCATGAGAGATTTCATTTCAGTCCTGCTCTCTGAGTTTCATAATTGACAGGACAAAAATGGAGATTTGAAATGAGTTGGTCAGGCGACCAACTCTAACAAGGGATGTACTTCGGCCAGGGATAGCAGAGGAAAGCCCGAAGCGCGTGGATTTTGCGGGAGGACGGACTTGGAACGGATAGCCCAGCCCCGTTTCGGGGGGCCGCCCAATATCTGTTTTTCCTACTTACTTTTCATGAACTTAGGCGCGAAAATAAAAAGAGGCACCGCATACACTGCTATCATTGCATAAGCCATGAAGGTATAACCTTTGGCCACCAGATCGATAATCCCAACTTGTGCCAGCACCAAGGAAGCGATGAGTGCGGCAAAAGAAATATATGCCTTTGTGATTTTCTTCAACGGTTTTCCGTTTTGAAGAGCTTCTGTTTCAATGCGGCTGATGAATGCATGGATCATACCCGTAGCGGTTTCGATCAACGTCCAACCTACCACTACACCAAACACAACAATCAAAGCCGGATGGAATGCATCCAACATCACGAGCCACGGCACGGTAGCGGCCAGCACATTTTTATCAGGATAGTAACCGAGCAGTGCAAAGTAAGTGAGGAACCACGGCACCGTCATCAATATTCCTGAGATGAATCCGGCTATGATGCTTTCCTTGCGGGATGTGATTTCTTTATAGGTAAAAAAAGAGGATGGATATACAGCGAGGTTATAGCCCACATATAAAATTCCTGTCCAAATTAA
>JANOQB010000368.1:0-4254 GCA_031422215.1 Cytophagales bacterium
AAGGGTAAGAGCTTCTCCTCCATTGTTGAGTGTAGGGAAGTTAGGAACGCCCAATGTATTTCCTGAAGGAGAAAACAGACTGGAGTTTGCTGTTGAGCAAACGATCCAATACTGGTTGGGCAAAATAATTTTTTGAGAAGGAAAAACAGCGGATGAATTGCCATCAGAAAATTTCCAGCCTGCCAGATCAATCGGGTTGGCACTGCGATTAAAGATTTCAATGAACTCTGCTTCGGGCAGGCCCACTTGCGGACTGGGGTCTGCAAAAATTTCTGTAACGATTATGTCTTTTGGTGTGTAGGGCGAAGGAAGAAAAAAGAGAAAGGGCTGACTGATTTGTAATATGGTATTCCCGACAAGGTCTTGCACTCCGGCTATCTCAATCGTGTTTGATACTCCATTGGGAAAAGGTTGAGGAAACGTGAGAAGCACGGTCTTTTGATCAGGTTGAAGAACAGCTTGTGAAGGATTCCCAATGCTATTGGAGGCTACATAATTTGCAACGGTTTGTGCGGATGCGGCATTCAGCGGTTCATTGAACTGCAAGGATAATGTTGAGTTGGATTGAACTTGCAAAGCACTTAGCACCGGGGGATCGGTCTCCACAAAAATGTTGCTAACGGTTATATCATCAAAGAAATGCTTGTTGAAAAAAGTGGCGGTGGATTGCTGTATGCGTATGCCAAAATAGCTGCTGGTGGTAAATGAGTTATCCGTCACACTTCCTTCCAAAACATACGCAGTGCCACCGGCTGCATCACGCTCCAGCGTCCAGTTGTTGTTTGAATCGCGGATCACTTTTATGCGCAGGGGATTATTGGTGCGGTTGGTGACGCCATCGGTTCCGTTGATAAGCAGGGAGGCGGTTCCTGCCGAAACTTTGTACAAACTTATTTCATCGGGCGTGCCCCCGATCCGCACAAAATAACCATTGTTGGCAGCACTCGACAGGTCGGCTTGCGCGGAGGTGAGATGGACATCCACATAGTTGGCATTAGACGTATTGAATTGCAGTTGAAGATAAAATTCCCATTGGGCAGTGAGTGCTTTAGCGGAGGGAGTGGTAATGTAGAACGATGAACTTGCCGTGCCCGAGTTTGACCTTAGTTGGCCAGAGACAACCGTCCAGTTGTTAGCATTGTCGGGAGTCCACGTTGGGTTGGTGGTAAGGTCGCCATCGGTAAAATTGTCCTCTACTTGCGCCCAGCAAACGGATGCAAAACAAATCAACAACAAGATGATAAAGATTTTCTTCATTGGGTGCGATCAATAAAGTACTTTTGCGACTCTTAAATTAAAAAATAAAATGAACTTAGCAGTAGTTGGGGCAACCGGTCTGGTGGGCCAGGAAATCCTAAAAGTGCTCGAAGAGCGCCAGGTTGAATTTGATAATCTGTATTTGGTGGCGTCTGCCAAATCGGTAGGCAACAAGATAAAGTTTAAGGGGAAGGAATACACGATCATTGGTATGGACGAAGCAGTGGCCATTGCGCCTGACATTGCCATCTTCTCGGCTGGTGGCGGCACCTCGTTGGAGTGGGCACCAAAGTTTGCAGAAAAAGGAACGGTGGTTATCGACAATTCGTCTGCGTGGAGAATGGACCCGACCAAGAAGCTGATCGTGCCTGAAATAAATGGTGAGGAGATAAACAGCGAAGACCTGATCATTGCCAACCCCAATTGCTCCACCATTCAAATGGTGGTGGCGTTGGCACCCCTCCATAAAAAATATAAAATAAAACGCATCGTGGTTTCGACTTATCAGTCAGTGACGGGCACCGGAAAGGATGCCGTGCAGCAGATGATGGAGGAACGCAAGGGCATCACCGATGGCATCAAGGTGTATCCGCACAAAATTGACATGAACGCGCTGCCGCACATCGACTCGTTTTTGGACAATGGCTACACCAAAGAAGAAATGAAAATGGTGAACGAAACGCGCAAAATTTTGAACGACCAAACGATTGGCGTTACGTCAACCACTGTGCGCATACCAACTATCGGTGGCCACTCGGAGGCAGTGAATGTTGAGTTTGAAAACGATTACGATTTGAAAGATGTGCGCAAAATCTTGGAAAGCGCACCGGGCGTGGTGGTGCAAGACGATGTGAAGAACAACGTCTATCCCATGCCGATAAACTCGCATGGCAAGGACGATGTTTTTGTTGGCCGCATTCGCAGGGACGAGTCGCAACCAAACACGCTAAACATGTGGATTGTGAGCGACAACCTCCGCAAAGGCGCTGCGACAAACGCCATTCAGATTGCCGAGTTTTTGATGGAGAAGAGTTTGGTGTCGTAATAGGCTGACTGACAAAAGTTGCTGATCCCATTTCAAGGATTTACCTTCGTATCATAAATAACAAAAAAAGAAACTATGGAAATGTTAAAAAAATTTGGCCCCTGGGCAGCTTTGATTTTATTGATTTTATGGTTTGTGGGGATTTATAATGGAATTGCCCGCCAAGATCAAACCACAAAACAGGCCTGGGGCGATGTGGAATCCGATTACCAACGAAGAAGTGATCTGATCCCCAATTTAGTAAGCACCGTGAAGGGCTATGCGGAATTTGAGCAGGAGACTTTGACACGCGTGATTGAGGCAAGGGCAAGTGCCACGCAAGTAAAAATTGATGCTTCCAACCTTACCCCTGAAAACATACAAGCTTTTCAACAAGCACAAGGCGGTTTAAATTCAGCCCTTGGCCGGTTGTTGGCGGTAGCCGAAAACTATCCGGACTTAAAAGCCAACCAAAACTTTTTGGATTTGCAGGCGCAACTGGAAGGAACTGAAAACCGTATCTCTGTTTCGCGCAAGCGTTTCAATGAAGCCGTGGGCGATTTCAACCGGGCCATTGTTGGTTTCCCTCGCGGCATTATTGCCAGCATAGGCGGATTTAAAGAAAAGGGTTACTTCAAAGCAGATGAAGGCGCACAAAAAGCCCCTGAAGTAAAATTCTAAAAAGCTACGTGTTAAAGTAAAAAAGCCTGATTGGAATGATCAGGCTTTTTTTGTTTGGATGCTAACTCCCAAATCTTTCCAGCCAACGAATAAACAGAACATCGTCAATGGAATAAAATTCCCTTCGATTACTGTCCGTGTCGGTATATATCAGATCATTTTTCAATAAGAAGGCTACCGTTTTGCTTGCTGAGGAAGCGTTTGTCAACATGGCCGCAGACATAAATTCATTGCCTGTTACGGAATAAACTTTTTTCATTCGGGCAATGGCCACCAATGCGCGGAATTGAATGGCTGTCAAAGGTTTTTTGATCTTCAAATAGAATGGCTCATACTGCGACAGCAAATCACCCACTACCCTAAGTGCAAGTTCCTCAGTGATATTCCTTTCATTTAGGTCATACAAATGATTGCATATTTGCTGAATGTAAGCCGTGAATCCAAAACAGTAATCATAAATAAACCCTGCGGTATCATGCGATATTGTTTTTCTACCCTTTTTGAAATGATAAACCATAAAATTGGAGTAGCTGGGTTTATCAATACACTCAAGTTTCATCAATTCGGCACTATGGTAGAATGGTCTCTTATTGGATCCAAACATTTCGTTTAATACGCGTTGATGGCTGCCGGAAAAAATAAAACGAATGGAATTATGCAATTGCGCTTCGGTGCGCAGCCAGCCTTCTACCTGCGCATCTGGAAAGGAAAGTATTTGCTGAAATTCGTCTAATGCAATAACAACTTTTTTATGGGCCGCGAGTGCTTTCAATAATTCCGAAACCGATCTTTTGCTGTCTCCCGGTTTCACTAAGTTGAAGCCAACATTGAATTGGCCCGTAAGAGGGTCTGCCTCCACTGAGAACTTTAACGAGGTGAGAAGTTGTAGTAAAGAAAGTTTGTTTGCCTGGGGAACATTAGCCAGGGCAGACCCAAGAGTTTTCAAAAAATCTTCCAGTGTATTGCACCGGTTCAAATCCACATACACACAAACCCAATTTTTTAATTGGGCAAAAACATGGTGTATCAATGCCGTTTTGCCCAATCGCCTTGGAGAAATAATGCAGGTGTTGCGTTTGTTGTTTATGCTGCTAAGTAATGTGCCTGTTTCCGCCTCGCGATCGCAGAACAGCCCTTCCTCATAGCCTATAACCAGAAATGGGTTCATATCAATGTCTTATCTTATACCAAAGGTATTATACTTTTAGTATAATACCAATAGCATAGTATTATTATTGAACCGTAAAAATGGAAGGGACTCCCCGATGCAAATTACCTATGAATGCAACACG
>JANOQB010000369.1:0-1707 GCA_031422215.1 Cytophagales bacterium
AGGAACATTCTGATAATATGGAGTTTCTCTAACAAAAGTGAATTGAAAAGAATTTCAAAGGACAAAATAACAGCACTTTTAAAATAATAACTGAGTCTTAAAATCCAGACTTTCGTTGAAAGCATTATTAAATTAAATTCCTGAACTTAAAATTTTAATTACCTTTAGACCCCCATCGCCTGGGACTTGCTACCCGCCTTATGATTGAATGGATTACCGTTATTTCTTTGATATTTTTTGGGTTGCTGTTGATCGTGGCCGAAATCATCTTTGTGCCGGGCACCACATTGGTTGGCTTGTTTGGGCTTATCTTTTTGATTGTTGGAATTGGCTTCAGTTTCAGCTATTTTGGAAGCGAAACAGGATGGATAACTGTAGGTGCCAGTGCTGTTGCTTCGGGGCTGGTGTTTTACTATTCCTTTAAGGGAAATGTGTGGAGCCGCTTTTCCTTGAAGGGATCAAGCAAAGGAAAATTGAATGAAGGTGAAATGGATTTGGTGGCGGTGGGCATGGAGGGGCTAACCGTGTCGGCACTAAGGCCGATAGGAAAAGCAGAGATAGGCAATAAATTGTACGAGGTTAAAACATTAGGAGAATACCTTGCGAGTGGAAATAAAATCCGTGTAATAAAAATAGTATCAAATCAAATAATCGTAGAACCAATAAACTAAAACTATGGAAGGCTTAGCATTTATTTTTATCGTGTTTGTCAGTGTCATTTTGTTTTTCATGTTCATGTATTTTGTTCCGGTGGGGCTGTGGATCACGGCCATCTTCTCTGGAGTGAAAGTGAGCATTGGCCAGCTTATCGGGATGAGGCTCCGAAAAATCCCACCCAGTATTATTGTCAACTCGTTGATCACCGCTACCAAAGCGGGCATCGCACTTACAGCCAGTGAACTGGAAACACACTATCTCGCGGGAGGAAATGTTCCCAATGTTATACGCGCGTTGATCAGTGCCGACAAAGCCAACATCAGTTTGAGTTTTAAACAAGCAACGGCCATTGACCTGGCTGGCCGCGATGTGTTTGAGGCTGTTCAGATTTCGGTAAACCCGAAGGTGATCAACACACCCAAGGTTGCAGCTGTTGCTGCAGACGGAATCCAGTTGATTGCCATAGCACGTGTAACGGTTCGCGCCAGTCTTGCCCAGTTGGTGGGTGGTGCCGGTGAAGAAACCATTCTGGCTCGCGTAGGTGAAGGTATTGTTACGTCCATCGGTTCGGCACAATCGCACAAGGAAGTGCTGGCCAACCCTGATAAGATTTCCAAACTTGTATTATCGCGCGGCCTCGATGCAGGCACTGCCTTCGAAATACTTTCCATTGATATTGCCGATGTGGATGTGGGTGCCAACATTGGTGCAAAACTTCAAACGGACCAGGCCGCTGCCGACTTGAAAGTGGCCGAAGCCCGTGCCGAAGAGCGGAGGGCAATGGCCGTAGCGTTAGAGCAAGAGATGATTGCCAAAGCGCAGGAAGCACGTGCCAATGTGATCCAGGCCGAAGCAGAAATACCTAAGGCCATTGCGCAAGCATTTGTAAATGGAAACTTGGGTGTGATGGATTATTATAAGATGCAGAATGTTCAGGCCGATACCGAAATGCGACAGTCGATTTCCGGATCGGGAAAAACGGGGACACAAACCCCGCCCCCAAACAAATAAGCAAAAGGTGATTGAATTTTAGAAAAAGGCGGGAAGATC
>JANOQB010000370.1:0-2019 GCA_031422215.1 Cytophagales bacterium
TATTCCATGAAATATCTTTTTGCATTCAGTCTGTTGTTGGCAGCAACGTTTTTAAAAGGCCAGGAAATCAGTCCGCGCTACGAACTGGTGAAAATGAGTAGTAAGGTGAACACACTCTATCACGAAGTTTCGCCTGTGATCTCTATGGATGGAACCAAATTGTATTATTTCGTAAGCGACCATCCGGAGAACACCTTTGGCAAGGACAAAAGCCAGGACATCTGGGTTTCCATGCATGACGAAAAAGGTGAGTGGACGGAAGGCAAGCGCTTGCCACCGCCCTTCAACCAAAACAGATATAACCAAGTGTTCAATGCATTGCCCGATGGCTCACTGTTGGTGCGCGGGGGCAGGGCAAAAAGTTCAAAGGGTTTTTCGGTTGTGGCGGCAGGTGGTGGCTGGACAGAGTTGTCGATACCCGGGTTCGAAAGTATGGACAAAGGCTTGTTCAACGGGGCAACCATTTCTTCCGATGCGAAGCACCTGATACTTTATTTTTCAGAAAAAGAAGGCGATAAGTTCAGCGATTTTTATTTGTCGAATTTGGAAGGTGGCAAATGGTCGAGACCTGTGAAATTGAAACTGAGTTCTGCGGCTGACGATTACAGTCCATTCTTGTCGCCCGATCAAAAAACACTTTATTTTTCAAGCGACCGGTTTTCAAAAGATAAAGTGGGCGGCACTGATGTGTATAAAGCAACGCGGTTGGATGACACCTGGTTGAATTGGTCTGAACCCGTCAATCTGGGAAAGTCCATCAACACACCAGCGGGGGATGCCTATTTTTCAATCGACACACACGGCAACATTTTCACTTCGCGTTCGGGCGCGCGTGTGGATGGCGGAAACTTCGACATTTTTATTTTGAGACCGCGCAACTTTAAAATTTTGCTCACGGGCACCACGTTCAATCAAAAGACAAAGCAGCCCGTGACTTCGGCAGTGGAAATTAAAATGAAAGATCAAAAGCCGGTGAACTTAAAAACTACTGTGAATGGAAACTTTGAAACGCGTGTAGCTGAAATAGATGAATATACGCTCACGGCTGCTTCCTCGGGTTTCTTGCCATTCACCCAGAGCTACAAAGTGCCGCGCATCAACCGCGATACCACCTTTCACGTGGATGTTTTTTTAACACCGTTGGCCAAACAACTTGTGCTGGCTGGCGATGTAATAGATAAAAAGACGGAGCAGAGAGTAAAAAATGCAAAAGTAAATGTGGCATTCAAGCCGGATCAAACGATCAACTATTCAATCAGCGCAAGCGAAGGCAGTTACCAGCAAGACATTTCCAGTTTAGGATGGTATTTGTTTACGGTTTCGGCAGAGGGCTACATGACGGCCAATGACAGCGTGCAAGTTCAAAGCCAGGAGGTGACTCCCGTTGTAAAAAATATTGTGCTTGCCCCCATTGAGGTGGGCGTAACGGTGCGATTGAAAAATATTTATTTTGATTTCGATAAAACAACGCTCAAGTCCGAATCCTTTGTTGAGTTGGACAAAGTGGTTGACTTCTTAAAGCAAAACCCATCGGTTGAAATTGAGATTGCTGGCCACACCGATAGCAAAGGGGCCGACACCTACAATCAATCACTATCGCAGGGAAGATCGCAGTCGGTGGTGGACCATTTGGTTAGTGAGGGCATAGACGTATCGCGGCTAACCGCACACGGCTATGGAGAATCCAAGCCCCTTGAATCGAACGACACCGAAGAGGGAAGGGCCAACAACCGCAGGGTTGAATTTACGGTGCTGAAGAAATAAACTGGAGCAACCTTACAATCCTGACATAGCGTTGCACAAAGCCGGGCATTTGCGATGGATATATGCAAGTTTCGCTAAGAGAGTTGCGTATATTTACGAGTTGTGGTCAATTGCCCTCGGACAATTTAGACCTAAAGAAAAGAACCACGGACAACACATTACTTACGGACAATCATTATGAAAATCGGACGACAATGATTGATTTTGAAGAAAAGGAAAAAATGCTGATTGTAAAACTGACAGGTTTTGGATTCG
>JANOQB010000371.1:0-4151 GCA_031422215.1 Cytophagales bacterium
GTATGCGTGAGATGGCCTGCGTTTCTTTTAGTCCGATATGACGCCATGTTTTTCCGGCATCGGTAGATTTATACACACCATCTCCCTGTGTAATGCTTCCGCGAAGCTGAGTTTCGCCACCGCCTATATATATAATGTCGGGATTGGTTTCGGCCACGGCCACTGCGCCAATGGACGAACTTGAAATTTGGCCATCTGTTACAGACGCCCACTCTTGTCCACCATCCGTTGTTTTCCAAAGCCCACCACCCGTGGCACCAAAGTAATATTCGTTTATGCGGCCAGGGCTGCCGGTGGCACCGAGGGAACGGCCCCCACGCTGAGGCCCAATGTTGCGCCAGGTGAGTTTGTCAAAATAGTTTGCATCGTAGGTTGCTGTTTGTGCCTGAACCTGAAACATAAAGCCCACACATAGAGCCAGAAGAATTGCGTATCGTCTTTTCATTTTGAAATAGGATTTTATAATTCAAAAGGTAATGAAAAGCAGGTGATGCACAAATGGATTTTATAAGAGCAAGTTCAAGTTTTCGATATGCTCAAAGTGTGCACAATTCGCAGTGTCTAAGGTAAGACCATGAACTATTGCAGTGGCGGCTATGAAGAGGTCCGGTTTGTCAATGCTCTTTCGCTTTCTCTTTAACTGTTGGACAATTTTTGCAGCTTGCCTTGCCGAGCTTGAATCAAAGTCAAGAACGATAAACCCTTTTGAGCATATTATTCCAAAAGTCAATTTGTGCAGGTGTGGCACCATTGATTACTTCAAATTCTGAAATGGAGGAGATATAAAGAGTGTTGTATTCGATCGAATGTTTTACAAGCAATGACTTTTCTTTGTTGGTTTTTCGGAAATAGTCAATTAAAATGGTTGAGTCAACCATTAAACTTTTGTCCGCCATTTTGCAATGCTTTTTCTATTTTCCTCTATGATCTTAATTTGCTTGGAGTTGAATACAGGGCCATTAAGCAATAAGCGAGTGAAATCTGAATGCTGGCGCACTTTGGGTTTTTTCTCAGTCAATTCCTTCGTTGGCCTGACTTTTTGAGCAGGTGTAAGCGACTTGACCTCAATCAAAATTTGCTGAAAAAGGTATTTTTACTTTCAACTCCATATTCAAATTTAAGAATTTTATGGAATGATTAGGATTTGAAATGATTGGTTGCCCTGAATGTTGTGGAGTAGCCTTCGACTTCATGAACCACACCCGCCTGCCAGTCGGGCAGGTAGATTTATAGAAACATAGAAAATGCACCTGCCTACCGGACAGGCAGGCACATAGAAAAATTGAAGTACCTGAATTGAAGTGCCTTGAGAAGTGTATTAAGAAAAAAAATTGGCGAACAGTAAATGCTACTTCACAATCGCATCCAACTCAATTTCATAAATCAGGTTTGAGTTGGGGGGCACACTCACAGAACCAGTGACTGATTGAGTTCCAAATCCCAGGCCCGAAGGCACATAAAAAGTAGCTTTGCTGCCAACCTTGAGTTTGGGAAGGCCTACCTGAAAGGCATATATATAACCAATCACCCGGCTGTCAAGGGTTGCTGTTGGTTGGCTGGTGCCCGCAAAAAATACCGATCCATTGGCAAGCACTTTTCCTGTATAGGTAAGTTTCACTTTATCGTAAAGACCTGGAACAGCACCCGTGCCAACTTGTGTGACAACATAACGAAGACCTGATTTGTCGCGCACGGCATTGATTGCGTTGGTAGCGAGATAGCTATCAATGGCAACCGTATCTGTTTTCAACTGCTGCTTCTCTACTTCGGTGACCGCAACATCTTTAAGAAAAATTTCAAAAACCAGGTTTGAGTTCGGAGGAATGTTTCCACTACCATTGACACCATACGCATATCCTGAAGGAATAAAAAATCTAGCCTTTGAACCTTTGGGCATCAACTGAAGAGCAACCTGAAAACCCGGTATGAAACTATTCACCAGCCCGGTGATTGTTCCCTGATCGAAAGCAGTGCCTGATAGAAAAGTGCCTTTATAAGTAAACGTTACCGTGCTGGCGTTTTTAGGCGGAAACCCCTTGGCAAGCGAATCAATCACAAAGCGCACCCCACTCACGTCCTTCAAGGCATTGATGCTTTTTGCTCGTAGGTGCACACCAATGGAAGTAGTGTCCTTTGCCCATTGCTGTTCAAAAGAAACTGTTGGCTCCGTTTCCGTATTTAAGCACGATGAAAGGAGCATTGAAAAACAGATGATACAAAGCGAAAGGGAACTTACTATTTTCATTTTTCTTGTTTTACTGAATCTAACGCACAAAGGAAGGAAAAATTTTCGACAGGCTTTAGATTTTAGCTTAAAGGTTTACTCTGCGCTGGGGTTTTAACGCAATGGGTGCGGAGGTAATTCTCGCCAAGGGCGGGAAGGTTCTCTGCTCCTCTGCGGTTTATTTCGCTCTGGGTTTTAAACGCAAAGTGCGCGGAGGCAATTCACGCAAAGGCCGAAGAAAAACCCGTATTGCAATTCCTGTACTTCTCTGCGGCACTCTGCGTTCTCTGCGTTGATTTTGCGCTGGAGTTTATTATTCAAAACCTGACATCCATCATAGATCAGTGATTGCCATCTTCTCATCTTTCGCAAAACAAAGAAGTGCCGAGCCGATGACAACCATTCTATTTCCAACTGATTTCTCCACCAATGCAAATCACGCACTGGAATATGCCGTTAATATTGCGAATGCAACAGGGGCATCCATTCACCTGCTGCATGTTTATACTCCCCTCGTGTCGCCTGCCAACTCGATACATGCATTTATTACAGATGAAACTGACGATATTAAAAAAACAGCAACCGAAAAGCTGGCTGTATTGTGCAAGGCGATACAAGAAGAATATCCTGGCATCGTCTGCCAACCGCACGTTGCCATAGGCGAAACGGTGGAAACCATTCTCGATACGGCATTGGAATACAAATCGGATATGATCATCATGGGCACACGCGGGGCCAGCAACCTGACAAAAATACTGTTTGGATCTAATACCTCGTCCGTTATAGAAGGATCAAAATCACCCGTGTTGTGTGTTCCCTCCAATAGTGTATGCAACAATCCAAAAAAAATGCTTTTCGCTACTAATTTCTCACCCCACGACATGCATGAAATACAAAAACTTGTGCCCATTGCGAAGGCATTCAACTCAGAAATAATTGTTGGCCACGTAGATGTTTCCTTGGATGAAGATTCAGAAGAATCCAATGAAATGAAAAATTTTACCGAGGAAGCGATCCGTGCAACGGGCTATTTAAAAATTTCCTTTCGACTTGTCAACGACCACAACGTGAGCATGGGATTGGACAAAATCATTGAAGAATCGGGAATTGACTTGTTTGCGCTCTCTACACATAAGCGGTCATGGTTTGAAAAGTTTACCAACCCAAGCCTCACAAAAAAAATCTCGCACTACGCAACCATACCGATGCTGGCATTTCATAATCCATAGGTGGAGAATGCAGAATGCGGAATTTAGAAGTCAGAAGTCAGAATGTAGAAGTCAGAATTTTAAATTTCAGGACTCCTTATCCCTCGCAGTTTGAAATGCATGGATGTTTGGATAATCCGCAAAAGAAGATTGCAAACAATAGCCTTTGCGCCTTTGCGCCTGCCTTGCCGGTAGGCAGGTGAGACAAATATATCCGCTTTATCATTCTGCAAATTTTTATTACTTGTTAAGAAGGGGCAAGGAGTTCTGAAATTTCGAAGTTAGACTATAACTGCCCCCTAAAGAATAAGCCCACCCTGATAAATCAAGATGGGCCATTCTAACCTAAACCTAAACTATGAAGAACGAATCAGGAAAAGTGCCTTCCCTGAAATCTTAAATCAACCTTAAATGTGAAACTGTTCTTTAATGTTTTCCGTCACCACTTTTCCATCAAAGAGGTTGATGATGCGGTGCGCATAGTTGGCATCGTACGGAGAGTGTGTTACCATTACAATGGTAGTGCCTTCCTCATTCAACTGCGAAAGAAGTTTCATCACCTCTTCACCGTTTGCCGAATCGAGATTACCCGTTGGCTCGTCAGCGAGTATCACTTTGGGCTTGGCCACAATGGCACGTGAAATAGCCACACGCTGCTGTTGTCCACCGGATAGCTGCTGCGGAAAGTGGTTTCTGCGGTGCATAATGTTCATACGCTC
>JANOQB010000372.1:0-7125 GCA_031422215.1 Cytophagales bacterium
GGAATGTTTTTTGCTGATGTCCATCGCCTCTTCGATAAAACTTTCGTCCACTTCCAAAATACCTGAAAGATTGCCGATGCGTTGGTTTTGAATCAGTGAGTTGGTGTAAAACTGGTAGTCGTTAAGGGAAGGTAAGTAGTACGAAAAAAGTTTGTCCATGCGCGAGTTGGCATCGTGCGTGGTGGCTCCCAAAAAATGACACTGACTGATTTTCTGTATGTCGCCATAAAACCGGGGATCGTGTTTGTAGATGCGGTTGTTGAATTCGCGCTCGGCTATGATCAAAATGTTCACAAACAAATCGCCTGTGCCAAACGGTACAAAACAATACGAAGGGTTTTCGTTCATCACTTCATACGAAAGCCAGTCGTAATAATTGTCGTTGTAGCGGTCCAATATTTCGCGGTAGGTAATGTCGATGCCCTCTTTGTTGTGTGTAAGTTCTTTTATGTCTTTGCCGGTGAGCGATTGCTTGCCCAGGTCGGTCTCATATATTTCGCAACCCATTTTGCTCAGCGAGTCTTTAATATTTTTGGTGATGTTAAAATCCATGAGCACCTTCAGCTTTGTATTTACTTTGTATAGATTAAAAAAATGCTGGATGGCGGCAGCGGCACTGCCCGAAGAAATAATGGAAACTTCTTTTACATGGTAGCGCTTCGCTTTGATGAGCACTTCCCAGGCCATACGCGCTTTGTGCGTGCCCGTGGGGTTGGTGCTTTCATCTTTCAGCCACACGTTTGAAAAACCGGGCACCTCAATGCGAAAGGTATTTGACGCGGGGAACTTGGGTTCGTAAAATGGGCGTGGCGGAAACTCTGGCTTTTGCGGATCGTTGAGCGATGGAATGTAAAGCCCTTCGCTGCCATCTTCAAAAGGGGACGGAAGCTTTTCATCGTCCACTTGATCTTTGATAATATCTATTTCCTTCTTCGAAAGTTTTTCGAACAAGGCGCTGGCAATCTTCATAGCAAAGGATTCCATTTTTTCGGGGCCAATGTTTTTCATTGCCTCCTCTTCGCCTTCTTCAATATCTGCGTCAAGCAGGTTTTTATGCTTATCGGCAAATTGTTTGTTGATCACCCCATTCCAGTCGAGTTGGTTTTGCGTGGCAAAGAGGCACAATAGATTCCGCAACGATTGAGTGGCCCCTGGCGGGCTCTTTAAATTAAATGCCCTGCGCAATAAATCTTCGGAGGGGCCTTGTGGATAGCTGAGTGAAAGTTGCGGATCGAGCCCGGAAGTGTTTTTTACAAAATCCCTCACCGCCTTTTGAAGGCCGTGAATGAAACTCCACCGGCCAGTGCCAACGGATTCGTGATGACCGGTTTTGGCCAACTGCTCTCGAACAAGATCGAGTATTTCTTTTGGGATGCGTTTTGCGGAAGCTTTTTTCATGATTGAGAAAAGATCGCAGTATATAAGGATATTAGCAACCCATTGGCATAATTACCTTTTATCTTCTTTTACCCAGCGGAATTTTCGGGCTTGTTTTCGCCTTCAGGCAGAATTGGGTTTTCGATAGGGTTAATGTTTCCATCGGAACTTCCGACAAGATTGGCATCGGGATTTTGTTCTTGCTGTACATGTACCTTTGGTTGATCGTCAAACTGATCGGAGAAAAATCTTTTTTGTGAAACCAGAATCGTGGCCACACCAATAAAAATGGATGAGTCGGCAATGTTGAACACCGGACTAAAAAATTCAAAGTACTCGCCACCTTTAAACGGCACCCACTCGGGCCAGTAAAAATCAAACAACGGAAAATAAAGCATGTCGATAACCTGCCCGTGAAACCATCGGGTGGGGGAGTCCAGCGGAGCATTGTTGAGGAACACTCCATAAAAAGTGCTATCGATCACGTTGCCAATCGCTCCGCCTAAAATGAGGGCCAAGCAAATGAGAAAACCAGTATGCGATTTTCTTTGCGCCATCTTGATCAGATAGTAGGCGATGCCAACCATGGCCACAATGCGGAAACTGGTGAGCGCCAGTTTCCCAAATTCACTTTCCCAGCGAATGCCAAAGGCCATGCCGGGGTTGAGCAGGTAATGCAACCTGAACCAATCACCCAGCACATTTATTTCCTGGTGAATATACATGTTGTGGTGAATAAGCAACTTGCTGGCCTGATCCAGCATGATGATCAACAACGAAATCAAAAAGTATTTTCTATAACTCATATTTCTTTTTTACAGCACTACCAAAAATTGACTAGAGAATATCATAGCTCTAACTTACCCGAATCTTCAGCTTTAGCACAAACTCATCCATGTCCACTTCAGTCGCACCTGCAACTGTGTTCTTTAACTCCAATGAAACCGCTTGTGTTTCGGTACTGATGTACTCTTTATATTCCATAAGGGCTAAAGTCATCGCCTCGCCATCCTTCTCTACTTCTATGGCAATTTTATCCAACACCTGCAGGCCCATGTCCTTGCGCAGGTTTTGTACACGGTTCACAAAATCGCGCGCAATGCCCTCGCGTTTCAACTCGTCCGTAAGGGTAATGTCCAAGGCAACGGTAAGTCCGTTTTCAGTAGCCACCGACCAGCCGGGTATATCTTCGGAAGAAATAAGCACATCATCCAATACCAACTCAAAGCCACCTTTGTTCAGGGCTCCGCTTTTTTCTAGTGCCTGAATATCTTCTTTGGTAAATCCATTGATCACGCCTGACACTTCTTTCATCTTGGCACCGTATTGCTTTCCCAATTTCGCAAAGTTCGCCTTCACTTTTTTCACCAACAGGCCCGAAGCATCATCCACATACTGAATCTCTTTTACGTTTACCTCAGCTTTGATGATGGCCTCCACACTGCGAACGCGCTGGGCAAATTTTTCGTCCAGCACGGGCAGCAGCACTTTTTGCAAAGGTGTGCGCACTTTTATTTTGCTGCTCTTTCGTATGGAGTGCACCAGCGAACAGATGCGTTGCGCATAGTCCATCGATTTCTCCAACTCTTCAACTTTTCTTTTGGGTTCAGCTTTCACCAATAACGTGTGATGAATAGACCCAAACTGAAGTGGCGTATTGAACTGCTTGGCGCGATCGCGGATGTTGTCGGTAAGATTTTTATACAACCACTCGCTGAAGAATGGTGCGATGGGTGCCATCAACTGCGCGGTTACCATCAGGCACTCGTAAAGAGTTTCGTAGGCCGCACGTTTATCTTCGGACAGGTTCGAATTAAATTCTTTTGAATTTTCTTTCGATGAAGCTATTGAAGAGTCCTCTTTCGCTGAAGCTTTGGCGTAGGTGGGTTGCCAGAATCGTTTTCTGTTCAGGCGCACATACCAGTTGGAGAGATGATCGTTCACAAACTCTTGAATGGCACGCGCGGCTTTGGTTGGCTCATAGTCGTTGTAGGCTGCTGTTACTTCTTCAATCAGCGATTGCTCTTTGGTGATGATCCACTTGTCGAGGGGAGATAGTTTATCGTATGGAACATTGTTCATCTCATCCTTCACAAAGCCATCGATGTTGGCATACAGCACAAAGAAAGAATAGGTATTGATGAGTGTGCCGAAAAACCTACGCTGCGTTTCTGCAATCCCTTCAAAATCAAATTTGAGGTTGTCCCATGGTGGAGCGTTTTCCATCAGGTACCACCGCACGGCATCGGGGCCATACTTGGCAAGGGTTTCGAAAGGGTTCACCACGTTGCCTTTACTCTTGCTCATCTTGTTGCCGTTCTTATCGAGCACAAGTCCATTGGAGATCACATTCTTAAAAGACACCCCACCGTTCCCAATTTTTTTATTCACAGCTTTGATGTCGTCACTGCTTTCGCTCAGCATCACGGCAATGGCGTGCAGCGTGAAGAACCAGCCGCGGGTTTGGTCCACACCTTCGGCAATAAAATCGGCAGGATAATTTTTCTCAAATATTTCTTTGTTCTCAAACGGGTAGTGCCACTGCGCATAAGGCATCGCACCTGAATCGAACCACACGTCAATCAAATCGGGTTCGCGGTACATAGGTTGGCCGCTTGCGCTGATCAAAATTATTTCGTCCACATAAGGCCGGTGCAAGTCTTCCAGATTGGATTCCGGATTCTGGATTCCGGAGAGGGTAGCTTTTTCAATTTCGGCTTTCAACTGTTGGATGGAGCCAATACAAATTTCTTCTTTCGTGTCCTTGGATCTCCAAATGGGGAGCGGTGTGCCCCAATAGCGCGACCTGGAAAGGTTCCAGTCAACTAAGTTTTCCAACCAATTGCCAAAGCGGCCCGTGCCTGTAGATTCCGGTTTCCAGTTGATGGTCTTGTTCAACTCCACCATCCGGTCTTTCAATGCGGTGGTCTTTATAAACCAGCTATCAAGAGGATAGTATAATACAGGCTTGTCGGTGCGCCAGCAATGTGGATAGGTGTGCTCGTACTTCTCTACTTTAAATGCTTTGTTCTCTTCTTTTAAAATGATGGAGATGATGACGTCTGTATTTTTATAATCCGGATGGCCTTCGTCTTCATTCGTGTAATTCTTTACATAGAAATCATCCGCGCCAAGCTGCTTATGTGTTTTGATAGAAAACTTTTTTACGCCTTCAACCAAGTGCCTTCCTATTTCAGAAATAAATTTTCCTTTCCTATCAACGGTAGGAGCTTCATTGCCCGCTTCATCTTTTATTGTCAATGCAGGGATTCCATTTTGCTTGGCCACTTTAAAGTCATCGGCACCAAAGGTTGGCGAAACATGTACCACGCCCGTGCCATCTTCAGTGGTAACAAAATCTCCGGCCACAATTTGGAATGCTTTGTTGGCATCATAGAATGGTTTGAGGTAGGGCATGAGTTGTTCGTAGCGCAGGCCAACCAGGTCTTTTCCCGTAAACTCCTGAACAATCTGATAAGGGAAATTTTTATCACCCGCTTTGTAATCATCGAGTTTCAACTCTTTATTCTTTTCCAAAAAAAATCTTGAGACAAGTTCTTTGGCGAGCACAACACTCACCGATTTATGTGTGTATTGATTAAATGTATTTACGAGTACATATCTTATTTTTTCACCCACGGCCAACGCTGTGTTGGATGGAAGCGTCCACGGAGTGGTTGTCCAGGCGAGGATGTAAATATCTTGTTCGGTCTTGAAAGGAGTCTTGAATGTTGAACTTGACTTTACGGCAGGCTGATCTTGAATTAACTTAAACTGCGCCACCACCGAAGTGTCCTTCACATCTTTATAGCACCCAGGCAAGTTCAGTTCGTGCGAACTCAAACCCGTGCCGGCAGCCGGGGAATACGGTTGGATGGAGTAGCCTTTGTACAACAATTTCTTGTTGTACAGTTGTTTTAAAATCCACCACAGTGATTCGATGTATTCTTTCTGGTAGGTTATGTAAGGTTTGTCGAGGTCAACCCAGTAGCCCATCTTCAAGGTGAGGTCGTCCCACTGGTCTTTATACTTCATCACCGTTTCGCGGCACTTCTTGTTGTAGTCTGCGATAGATATTCTTTTTCCGATATCATCTTTAGTAATGCCCAACTCCTTTTCAACTTGCAGCTCCACGGGCAAGCCGTGCGTGTCCCATCCGCCTTTGCGGTTTACCTGAAAGCCCTGCAATGTTTTGAAGCGACAAAAAATATCTTTTACCGTGCGCGCCATCACGTGATGGATGCCGGGGGTACCGTTTGCCGATGGAGGCCCTTCGTAAAAAGTAAAGGAGGGCGAACCTTCGCGGTTGCTCACCGATTTTTCAAAAATCTTTTCTTCCTTCCAGAACGCCAATATCTCCGAAGCCATTCCGGCCAGGTTCAAGTCTTTAAATTCTTTGTATTTACTCACTTTTCTTAAAAATCAAGGGCGCAATTTAGGATTTTTTGTCCATTGAGCATCAGGATTTTGGCGGGGATGCGCGGTATTAAAGTCAACATCTTGCAATTATTCAATTGGTAGCTTGATAAAGAGGCTCTATAGCGAATAGAGTGGGTGCTTCGGAAAAATCCCCTGTTTAAACGCAGGTTAAGTGATTGGTAAACACTTATGCTAAAAGGATAAAACGCAGAGACACCCAAAGAGATTTAAAAGCAAGAGAGCTATAGTGAAGTCTTAGTCAAACTCTGCGTAACTCTGCGTCCTCTGCGTTAAAGAAGGGGCACGGGGCAATTGTTTTTTATCCACTTTTAGAACTGATAAAGATGTGCCCCGAAGAGTTGCCTAACCGTTCAAATATTTTCTTTCGTAACAATTCACGGTTAATGGTAGCTTTAATAAAAATCAATTTTATGAAAACCATACTAACCTCTTTTGCTGTTGTAGCATTGCTTTTATTGTTTACCTCCTACTCAGGCATTGAACAAAAGAAAAAGCCCGGCAAGTGGACAAAACTTTTCGATGGCAAATCGTTCGAGGGCTGGAAGGCGAGCGAAAACCCTTCCACTTTCACCATTCAGGATGGGATGATTGTGGTGTTTGGCGAACGTGCTCATTTGTTTTACACTGGCCCCTTTATGGATCACACTTTTAAAAATTTTGAATTTAAACTCCAGGTGATGACAACACCCGGCTCCAACTCAGGGTTGTTCATCCACACCGACTATCAGGAAACCGGATGGCCTTCGAAGGGCTATGAAATACAAGTGAACCAAACGCATACCGATTGGCGCAAGACGGGAAGCGTTTATGCAGTGCAGGATGTGAAGGAGACGTTTGTAAAAGATAATGAGTGGTACACGGAGCACATTATTGTGCAAGGCAAAAGGATCTTTGTGAAGATCAACGATAAAGTTATCAACGACTATACCGAAGGAGAAAACGGCAGACTGACCGGAGGCACCATTGCTTTGCAAGGGCACGACCCAAAGAGCAAAGTGTTTTATAAAGATGTGATGGTGCGGGCGCTTCCGGATTAGAATGGGTGTATGACAAATTGTACCCTTATGACCAAATGACTTTCGTATTTAGGGATTCCGGCCTGCCTGGCCGATAGGCAGGGTCTCGTTTTATCATGAACTAAAATTAAAGATTGTCCCCTCGCCCGGAATGACATTTAAATTTAAGACACTCCAATCTTTTTCTATGTACGTCATCGCGGCCACGTTAAAGGTTTCAATAAGGTACTAAGCTTACATGAGCCGCGATCCCAGAATCTTGCCGCAGAATGAAAAAATCTCGGTGAAATTT
>JANOQB010000373.1:0-1803 GCA_031422215.1 Cytophagales bacterium
CCAAAATATACTTTGTATGCATCCGGTTTGCACGAAGCACTGGGCCTTGTTTATAAAGATGAAGCCTTGTATGTGGCGCAGCGTGGAGAACTTACCAAACTGATGGACAAGAATGGCGATGGCAAAGCGGATGTGTATGAAACCGTGTATGCCTGGCCGCTGTCGGGCCACTATCACGAATATTCTTTCGGGCCGAAGATAGCACCCGATGGAAGTTTTTTTGTTACCGGCAACGTGGCCTTTGGCGATGAAGAATGGTGGCGCGGTGAAAGCCGTGTGCCGTGGCGCGGATGGGCCATGAAGATAAACACCGATGGAACGATGGAACCCTGGGCCACCGGTATGCGCTCTCCTTGCGGGATAGGAATGATTGATGGTGAACTTTTCTATACCGACAACCAGGGCGATTGGCAAGGATCAGGTGCTGTATTTCATTTAACGAAAGGAAGTTTTACCGGGCATCCGGCTGGCTTGCGATGGACTGGCCGCGAAAATTCGCCTGTGAAAATTTCTACCGAGCAACTTTATGCTAAGGTAAGTGCGCGTCAAATAAAAGTAGAGGGCCAATACATTAAACCCGAAAACGTGGCAGATGAAAAAGACCCAGACATTTTTCACACATTGAAAAAAGATTTTCCAGAAGTGCGCGTGGCCGCAGTGTGGTTGCCACACGGTGTGCTGGGCATTTCCAATTCAGAAATTATACGCGATGAAACAGCAGGGAAGTTTGGCCCGTTTGCCGGACAAGTTTTTGTGGGCGACCAGGGGCAAAGCAAAATCATGCGCGTAGTGATGGAAAAAGTGAAAGGAGAATTTCAAGGTGTGGCCTTCGATTTCAAATCCGGATTTCAATCGGGGGTGCTGCGCATGAACTGGGGCCACGATGGATCGTTGTATGCCGGCCTCACCAATCGCGGTTGGGGTTCTTCGGGAACTTCCACAGCAGGGTTGCAACGCCTGGTATGGACGGGCAAGGTGCCGATGGAAATGAAAACAGTGAGCGCAAAGCCCGATGGATTTGACATTGAGTTTACGCAACCTGTTGACAAAAAAACAGCCGAAGATTTGGATTCTTATTTTGCAAGAAGCTACGTGTATAAATATCATCCTGTGTATGGAAGCCCGGCCATCAACGAAGAGAAACTAATTATTAAAGGAGTGAAAGTTTCAGAAGATGGGTTGAAGGTGCGGGTGGTGATCGACAATCTCCGTCCTTATTATGTGCACGAAATCATGTTGGCGGGTGTACGCTCGAAGGATGGATTGCCCGTGTTGCACAGCACTGCCTATTATACCTTGAACAATATTCCGGATGGAGAAAAAATTCCTGCCGGTGAGCTGAGCACCAAACGTTCATCATCCACTGCAAAGCCAGCAACGGTAAAGCCCGTACTAAAAACCACTGGCACAAGTTCAAAGACGTTGACCTACTCAGAGATAGAACCTTTGCTTGTAAAAAATACATGCACGGCTTGCCATCAGGTGAACAAAAGGCAAGTGGGGCCTTCCTTTGCAGACATTGCCAAGCGCAAGTACAGCAACGAGCGTATTGTTCAATTGATTTATACGCCTGAGACAAAGAACGGGCCAGAGCACGAAACACCTATGGCCGCCATGCCGCAAGTGCCCAAAGATGAAGCGCTGAAAATGGCCGCGTGGATAAATTCGTTGAGGGTGCCTAACCCTTAGTGGAGTCAATTATTTGAAGATTAGGATTGTTGGCCGGGAGACCAACAATAACAAAAGGGAACAAAATTATTTGGCCAGAAATTCTGTGTCTTCACCTTTGCTGTTTTCTTGAAC
>JANOQB010000374.1:0-8812 GCA_031422215.1 Cytophagales bacterium
TCTGGAGATTTTAATACCCGATACTTATATCAACAATACCAGCGAGCGGTTGCAGCTCTATGCCACATTGGATAGCATCAAAGATGAAATCTCTTTAACTAAATTTCAGGAGTCAATAAAGGATCGTTTTGGTTTATTGCCTGTGCCTGTGGAGCAATTGATAAACTCGGTTCGCCTTAGGTGGATAGGCGAGGCACTGGGGTTTGAAAAGATCAGCCTGAAGAATGACAAGCTCCGTGGATATTTTACTTCCGGCAACGAAGCATATTTTAAATCTGAAGTGTTTGGCAAAATATTGTCCTTCGCTCAAAGCAATCAAAAGCGTTGTCGCTTAAAAGAAAGCGGAAGCAAACTTTTATTGACGGTCGAAAACATCTTGAGTGTTGAAAGTGCGATTGAAATTATGGCACCACTTGCCTCTTACAATCTTAAAGCATCCAGCGAAATAGTTTCTGTGTAGGGAATAGCTCCAGATATTAACGATCCTTCTTTGTTTAGGATTTAGAACGCGTATGGCTTTGGGTGTTAGCTGTTTTCTCCCCAAAATCAAATTATACTAACCTCAAATCCCTATCGTTTAGAGGGATGACTTTAATCCCAGGATTGACCAAAAAATCTCCAGTCTTTGGAAAACATTGATTTATCTATTTATATTAGCGTTTCCTTTGATCTATAAACTTATGCAAATGAAGTACTTCAAGTCACTACTGTTTTTAGTTGGGCTATCTGCAATCATTACTTCCTGCTCCTTATTGGGAGGTGGAAAGGGCGGAAAACCAACCGCTCAAAATCCTGGGCAATTGAGCACGGCCACAGGTTTAAAATATACCCGCGACAAAGCCGAGGGGTTTGAGGTTAACCCATATTCCTCGCAACCACCAGCACCAAACATGGTGTTCATTGAAGGTGGCCGCACAGTGTTGGGCTCATTTGAAGAGGATGTGATGTCCTATCGCGACAACGTGGAAAGAACGGTTTCAGTAGCTTCTTTCTATATGGACGAAACCGAAATTGCCAATATACACTGGCTTGAATACCTCTATTATTTGACTGCCGATTCTACACCCAATGATGGTGGCCGTGCATACAGAGCCGCCTTGCCTGATACCATGGTTTGGAGATCCAACCTTGCCTTCAACGATCCTTATGTAGAGCAATATTTGCGATACCCTGGTTTCCGTTACTTCCCAACGGTGGGAGTAAAGTGGAAGCAAGCCAATGCATACGCGTTGTGGAGAACGGCTAAAGTAAATGCCGACCTTGCCGAGAAAGCAGGCATTGATGCGCCTGAAGCCGGTGCCGGACGAATCCCGTTGGAATCTGGAGTTGTTATCCCCGACTATCGCCTGCCAACTGAAGCAGAATGGGAATATGCTGCACAAGCTTTGATAGCAACCCAATGGCTTGACGAATTGCAAACCCACCAGCGCCTTTACCCGTGGGATGGACACGCTCTGCGTAACCCTTACGGAAAACAAATGGGATCTTTCCTTGCCAACTTTAAGAGAGGCCGCGGTGACTATGCCGGTATTGCCGGAAAGTTGAATGACGGTGCGTTGATCACTTCTTACATTTACGAATATCCCCCTAACGATTACGGATTGTATAATATGGCCGGCAATGTGAGCGAGTGGGTTATCGATGTGTACCGCCCCTTGTCGCACCAGGATTTTGACGATTTGAACCCGGTTCGCAGAGATGATTTTATCGACAGCCATGGCGATTATAGAAACCGATATACAAAGACCCAAAAGGATTCAACCATTACACTGCCTGATGGCGGAACTAAAACCATCAAAACGTTTGAGTATCAAAAAAATCCCCAAGGGTTTATGTCTTTGATCTCTGATAAGATACGTGTTTATAAAGGTGGTTCTTGGAAAGATGTAGCATACTGGATGTCACCAGGCACGCGCAGGTTTATGGACGAAGACTCTGCCACTGCAACCATTGGTTTCCGTTGCGCCATGATCAGGGCCGGCTCTAATTACTAAGACAAGAATATTTTGCTTTAGAAAAAGCCCTCCAAAATGGAGGGCTTTTTTTTATGCCTCCGCCATACAGGCAATGCTCAATTCCAAACACCCATGATTTAAAAATTGTTGGCCGCAGGCTTCCAGCGTAGCACCCGTTGTCATCACATCGTCCACCAGCAATATTCGTTTGTTGATTATCTTCTCCGGCTGTTCAATTTGAAATACATCTTTCACATTTTCCCATCGCTCTGTTTTGGTTTTCCTTGTTTGGGTGGTTGTTTTGGTTTTCCTTTTTGCTATGTCATCAGCCCACGGCACTTGCAACGAAGCACTGAGTCCTTCGGCAAATTTTGCGCTTTGGTTGTAGCCGCGCCTACGTTTGCGCGATTCATGCAAGGGAATGGGCACGATCAAATCAAACTCCTTATCGTGGCCACTTTCAGCCAAATCCTTTCCATATAATTTTCCAAGCCTCACCCCCACCTCCGGATGGTTGTTGTACTTCAATTGATGGAGCAGATGTTGGACAATGCCTTTTTTTCTGAATTTTAAAAAAGCCATGGCATGTTTAAGGGGCAATCGGCCACTGAATCTGGCCCGTATAGTATTGTCGGCCTGCTCGTGATATTTTGTTTTGGGAAGATCGCGGATGCAACGCGTGCACAGTATCTCTTCGCCTTTGAAAAGCGAGGTTGAACAACCCAAGCAGTAATTTGGAAAAAATAGAGTGACAAAATCTGCCCAAAGATCAAAAGCCGACTTAATCAAATTTGATTTAACCTTAATTGAACTCATCTTTGGAAAATAAAAATAATCATTATGGATCTGGTAGGGCAATTTAATGAATACCGCAGCAAAATGAATGAAAAGATCATGGCTGCCGACAACCTGATCATCAAGCGGATCTTCAATTTGGATACCAATGCCTATCAGGAAGGGGCATTGGATGTAAAATCAAAAGAACTTATCGGGCTTACTTGCTCTCTGGTGCTGCGATGCGATGATTGTGTTAAGTATCATCTCGGAAAATGTAAAGAATTTGGGTTCACCACTGCCGAAGTCCATGAAGCCTTGGGTGTGGCAACATTGGTGGGTGGCACCATCGTAATCCCTCACCTGCGCAGGGCGTTTGAATATTGGGAAGAATTGAACAAAAAATAACAGGCGTTTTGGTAACTGATGTTACGCATAAATCTAATTTGAATGTATTTTCTTGGTGAAACTTCGTGGCTTGGTGCCTTTGTGGCTCAATTTTCACACACCTCAGCTTGCCACGAAGTCACTAAGACACAAAGAAATCACGAAGTGCGTAACATCAGTTGTTAAATCCGAATAAGTGGAGGTTCTAAAAATTCCACCATCAATTTATGACAACACAAATCTCAAAACTCAAAATATGATTAAGCGCGATTTGGATAGCGAACGACAATGGCAGCGCTTGCTTAATCAGTTGGAGCGGGTTGTGGAGAAAAAGCCAAAAGACCTAAACGGAGTACTTTTTATTATCGGATTGCAGGAGTTGGGCAAAGGGGTCAAGCGTTTTTCAAAAGAAGAGAAACAAGACCTACTTCACATTGCCATCTGCAAAGTGTTGAGCTTGGCCGGCTACTACCACCTTGAGGGCCTCGATGCAGAAGGATGGCCGCACTGGAAATTAGTAAAAAAACTACCCCATTTTGATTTGCTCGAGCAAGAGAAGCTGTTGAAAATGCATGTGCTTGAATATTTTGAGAAGGAATATCAGTGGAACTTTGCCACTCCTAACCAAGAGCCTTGATTTAACGAACCGCCCTATCTATCTTGGATGATTAAAACTATCTTTAAGCCAAGTTCGTTTTATCAAACATGGGTGAAGGCATCAATCGCATCAACGACAAGATAAGTTCTTTCAAAAGAAGGTACTACCTCAATCTCCTTATTCGCGGAAGCATACTCACGCTTTCAGCTATTTTAATTTACTTCATCATTGCATCACTGGTAGAATATAATCTTTGGCTTGGCCGTGGTGCGCGCTTTTTGATTTTCGCATCCTTCTTTGCACTCGTTGGCTGGTGCGTCTTTCGCTTTTTAAAGGAGCCATTGGCCTGGTGGATTTACCGCAAGGGGTTGGGCGAGCAGGAAAGCGCACTGTTGATTGGCCGGTTTTTTCCCTCTGTTGGCGACAAGCTGTTGAATGTAATTCAGTTGGCTTCCTCTCAGCAGCAGAGCGCATTGTTGGATGCAGGTATTTCTCAAAAATCTATCTCCTTCAAAGATTTGTCTTTTGAAACAGCCATTGACCTTAGAGGGAATACGCGTTATCTAAAATATTTTATTGTGCCCTTTTTGCTCATCCTCATTTTGTGGATCATAAACCAAGGGATATTTACGCAAAGCACAGCTAGGATCGTAAAATTCAACCAAGAGTTTTCGCCACAGGCACCTTTTCGTTTTGAATTACAAAATCAAGACCTTCAGGCTTTCTTCAACGAAGACTTTACCCTTTCAATTAAGTTGGATGGTGAGGCCATTCCAACTGCAGCATACATTATTTCTGGTGAGCAGCGTTGGAAAATGGATACCGATGGAGCGGGATTGTTTTCATACACGTTTGAAAAAATGCAGAACAGTATTGACGTTCAAATTGAAGCATCGGGGTTTTTGTCCGAAATATATTTGATCCAGCTTATCAGCCGGCCTGAGCTAACACAGCTAAAAGTATTGCTGAACTATCCGGCCTACTTGAACCGCAAAGCCGAAGAACTCACCAATGCAGGAAATCTTGAAATTGCTGAAGGCACAAGAATAACCTGGCAAATTGGAGCCTCGAGCACATCAAAAGCATCCATTCTATTTTCTTCCGACAAGAGCCAAAATGAAATGCAGCTTCTTGACAATGAGTCCTTCAAATTCAGTAAAAACTTCAACGAACCTGAGCAATATTCCATTGTACTCGAAAACGAACAAAGCAAGAATAAAGACCAAATAGAGTATTCAATAGGAATCATTAAAGACCAATTTCCACAAATCACGGTTGAGAATCTTAGAGACTCTGTTCTGTACAGCAATATTTTTCTTGGTGGCTCAATCACCGATGATTATGGGCTCACTGCCTTGCGTTTGAATTACCTGATCGTGAAAGGGAGTCATGAGTTGCCCCCATCGCACATTGTAATTGCCATAGGGCAAAACCAATCCCAGCAAAATTTTTATTATCAATGGACACTCGACTCACTCAATCTCGAGCCGGGCGATAAACTGACTTATTTTTTTCAGGTATGGGACAACGATGGTGTGAACGGACGAAAGTCAACACGCTCTGCAAACTATACCTTCAGCCTTCCCGATAAGGACGAGCTAAGAGATCAAATCAGTAAGTCCGAGCAATCAGCCGAAAGCAAAATCGATAACAGTTTACAAAAGGCAAAAGACCTGAGGCAATCCATTGAAGAGGCCCAACAAAAACTTAGGGGCAAACAAAACTTAGACTGGCAGGATAAAAAAATGCTTGAAGACCTTCTCAAGCAAAGGGAAAAATTGGATAAGGCCATTGCCGAATTGAAAAAAGAAAATGAACTTCTGGAAAAGAAGAAAGAAAATTTTTCGGAAGAAAGTGAACGCATCAAAGAGAAATCGGAGCAGATACAAAAGTTGATGAACGAGTTGCTCGATGATGAGACAAAAAAAATGTTTCAAGAACTGGAAAAACTCCTGAAAGAAAATGCGGATGCAAACCAAATCCAGAAGATGCTGGATAAGATGGACCGCAAAGAAATAAATCTTGAAAAAGAACTTGAGCGCACATTGGAGTTATTCAAGCAGTTACAGTACGACTATAAACTTGAGCAAGCGCTTGATGACTTAAAGAATCAAGTAGAAAAGCAGGAAGAATTGCTTTCGAAAACCGAAGAACTGGAAAAGGCCGACAAGAAAGATAATCCGGGAAATGAAAACCAGGAGGACAAAGGTAAAAAATCAGAAGAGCTCGCAGGCGAACAGGAAGAACTTCAAAAAGAATTTGAAGAGTTGGACAAATCTCTGGAAGAAATCGAGAAGTTAGGCGAAGAGTTGGACAAGGAAAAATCAACCCCGGAGGAAGAAGACAAACAAGAGGTGAAGGAGTCTCAGCAAAACAGCAAAGAAGAACTTCAAAAAAACAATACCAAAGGATCCAAGCAACAGCAGAAGAAATCCATTGGCAAGATGAAGGAAATGAAGCAGAAGATGGAAAGCATGCAGGGCTCCATGGAGATGGAAATAGATATGCAAAACTTAGAGAGCCTGCGGCAGATTTTGCACGGCTTGATAAAACTGTCCTTCGACCAGGAACTGATCATGAAGGATTTTGGGAACGTTCAACAAACCGATCCTAAATATATTGCCCTGTCGCAAAACCAATTGAAACTTAAAGACGATGCTAAGATACTGGAAGACAGCCTTTTAGCTCTCGCCAAGAAGGATGCTTTTATGGGATCCATTGTTACCAAAGAGGTTGGTGAACTAAATGATCATATCGATAAGTCGGTTGATAACATTAAAGAGCGCAGAAAGGGAAATGCCAGTAGCGAAATGCAGTTCTCACTAACGAGCATAAACAATCTAGCCCTAATGCTAAACGACCATTATAACATGATGATGAATATGATGGCCAACGCCATGCCCGGCAAGGGAAAAAAGAAGAATGGAAAACCCCAGCCGAGCTTAAGCAAAATGCAACAGAAGTTGAACAATCAAATGGAGGAGATTAGAAAAGGGGGCAACAGCGGAAGGCAGCTTTCGGAAGAGATGGCCAGAATGGCGGCTGAACAAGAGCGGATAAGAAGGGCACTACAGGAAATGCAGGATAACCTTAAAGAAAATGGAGGCCAGGTACCTGGTGGAGATTTGCCAGGAAAAATGGAACAAACTGAGTTTGATTTGGTTAACAAGCAATTAACCGAACAAACCATAAAGCGGCAGAAAGAAATACTCACCCGCTTGCTGGACGCAGAAAAATCAATGCGCGAACAGGATTTGGATGAAGAAAGAAAGGGCGAGGCGGCAAAAGACTATGGCAAAGAAACACCCCGCGAGTTTGAAGAATATTTAAAACTTAAAGCAAAAGAATTGGAGTTGCTTAAAACCGTGCCCCCAAAACTTTTTCCCTACTACAAGAAGGAAGTAAATGAGTACTTTAAAAGAATCGGACCCCAGGAATAAACTTTAGTATTGAGCATGAAGAACATCCGTATTGATATCCCATCGTTGTCTGACAACATCAGGATGATTGAAAGTTTTATAGACAACGCAAAAGATAAATTTCACCTAAATGAGGATATCTATGGGAACATAATGATTGCCGTAACGGAGGCAGTAAACAATGCGATAAGGCATGGCAACAAAGGAGATTCGGCCAAAAATGTTTCTTTAAAACTCTCTTTGCATGATGGTATGATCAAATTCCGCGTAGAGGATGAAGGTTCTGGATTTGATTTTCACAAACTGCCCGACCCGACAGCTCCAGAAAACATTGAAAAACCAGGAGGAAGAGGCATTTTCCTTATGAAACATTTGGCGGATGAGGTTGATTTCTCGGAGCAAGGAAAGGTGGTTGAATTGAGCTTTTACATAAATGCCTGATGGCGACCGTCCATTTCATTTCCAATAAAATTAAATTCAAACTCAAAAACCCACGCAAAGTATCTGCATGGATAAAAAATGTTGTAAAACAGGAGGGGGCCTCAACTGAAGAGATAAACTATATTTTTTGTTCCGATGCTTATCTTTTGGCTATCAACGAGGGGTATCTTAAACATGACTCCCTTACGGACATAATCACCTTTAACTATTCCGAAAATCCTTCTGTCGTTGAGGGTGAGATATATATAAGCATTGAGCGGGTAAACGAGAATGCCGCTAAGTTTCATGCACTATTTGAAGATGAGTTGAGCCGGGTAATGATTCATGGTGTATTGCACCTATTGGGCTATAATGATAAAACGCACGCTGAAAAAACACGTATGCGCAAAAAAGAAGAAGCTTGCCTATCTTTGCGCAAGTAGTTTCACGTGAAACAAATTCATCGACTTAAATCAGATCAATTATCGTTTCACGTGAAACAAAATAAAAAAGATGTTTCCAGAATATGATGTAATAGTAATAGGGGGAGGCCATGCGGGTTGTGAAGCAGCGGCATCCGCAGCCAATATGGGTTCAAAGGTTCTGCTCGTAACCATGAACATGAACACAATTGCCCAAATGTCGTGCAACCCGGCAATGGGTGGCGTGGCCAAAGGGCAGATAGTTCGCGAAATTGATGCGCTGGGGGGTTATTCTGGTATTATATCAGATAAATCGATGCTTCAATTCAGAATGCTCAATCTATCCAAAGGCCCTGCCATGTGGAGCCCACGAACTCAAAACGACCGAATGCGCTTTGCAGAAGAATGGAGATTAGCTCTTGAAAACACTAAAAATGTTGACTTCTGGCAAGAAATGGCCATTGGCCTGTTGATTAAAGAAAAAAAGGTTGTGGGTGTGAGGACTGCCCTAGGCCTTGAAATCAAAGGAAAGTCGGTAGTGCTGACCAATGGTACCTTCTTGAACGGGAAAATACATATCGGTGAAAAGAGTTTTGGTGGTGGTCGCGCAGCCGAGAAAAACGCAACCGGTTTAACAGAGCAATTGGTTGGTTTAGGTTTTGAGTCTGGCCGTATGAAAACCGGCACTCCACCCCGGATTGACGGTCGATCTCTGAACTACTCTGTCATGGAAGAACAAAAGGGTGATGAAAACCCAAGCAAGTTTTCATTTTCCGACACCGAGCCCCTGAAAAAGCAACTAAGCTGTTGGATCACATACACCAATGAATCTGTTCA